>JBAYGL010000128.1:0-11505 GCA_041666725.1 Limisphaerales bacterium | reverse complement strand
CAGCTCCAGTTAAGTGATTCCAAGCCGAACACGGATCTGAGTCCCAAGGCACAGGTGGTCAGGGACGTCCTGGAGCTGTTCGACGAGGTGCGGGCGTCACTGCCCACGACGCTCAACAAAAAGGCTGCTGACACCATCGCCATGTTTGAGAAAGAGGTGAATGAACTCGGCCAGCCCCGCACATCCGACATTGGCTGGACGCAGGCGACCTGGAACCCGCTGCACGGTTGCCAGTGGAAGAGCGCCGGCTGTGACCATTGCTATGCCGCCAAACAGATGGCCACGCGACTGAAGCATCGGTATCCCGGCCTCGCAGAAGCCCGGATTGTGAAGGAAAGGAAAGGCTATTTCTTCACGAACAAAATTCTACTCGACCCCAAAGACCTGGCTGAGCCGCTGGCCGACAAAACACCCAAGCGCTACTTCGTCAACTCGATGTCCGATCTCTTTCACGAAGGAGTGCAGGAGGATTTCATCAACGCAGTGTTCGACGTGATGGAGCGGGCGTGGTGGCATCAGTATCAAGTCCTCACCAAACGACCCGAGCGGATGGCTGCGTATAGTCAGAAACGCTATGCCCACCGGGAACCGCCGCCCCACATCTGGCTCGGCGCCACCACCGAGAATCAGGATGCGTTCGACCAGCGGATCAAGCATCTCGCCGAAACCAAAACGGCGGTCCGGTGGCTGAGCTGCGAGCCGTTGCTGGGGCCGATCAATCTCGGAAACAAGAAGCAGGTCGACTGGATTGTAGTCGGCGGGGAAAGCGGCTCTAACCGCAAGATGGAAAAGGAATGGGCCACCTCATTGCGGGACCAGTGCAAAAAACTTGAGATCTCTTTTTTCTTCAAGCAGTGGGGTGATTACAACGAGCAAGGCGTGAAGGCGAAGATGGAACAGGCGGACTTCAGGATTCTGCCAACACTGGAAGGGGCGGTGCACGGTGATTACCCGATGGAGATCGACCTGATCGCCATTGAAAGAACCGCCAACCCGAGAGGTCCGGCGGGCAGCACAGAAACCATGGCTGCAATGTTGAGCTCCAGTCCCCGAGCATCGGTTCGTTGAACGGCCGGCACAACGGGCATACGCGATGATTCGGCTGGCCTGCAGCTCGGCCATCCATCACCCCTGCCGGACAAGCGTTCAGGTGCTTTCCTTCTTAAAAAGCACTCCTTTTATCATTGCATAAAACAGCATCGTTATTATATAATGATGCTGTTAGTAGGAGATTATTCCGCTGACTGAACTGAAGGAGTTATTATGCCGCTGATTTGTCCCATCCCGCTTGACGAAACCTACGATCTTCCCCAGGGCCGATACAGAGCCCGTCTGGTGAAGGTCCGTCCAGAAACGAAGTTATCCCACCGAGGCACCACACAGCTCATCCGGCTGCTGTTTGAAGTGCAAATCCCAAGCCTCAAGAACCGCATCCCGATGGCAGGCCGGAACTTCGTGCTCGATCTCAGGCGTCAGAGCGACCTGCGCGGATTCTTGGAGGCGTGGAAAGGCGCTGACCTGTTTGCGGATGGCGTAGGATCATTCGATTTCGAAGCGCTCGTAGGTGGTGAGGCCGACATCGTTCTTCGCCACATCATCAACGACAACCACCGCCGGCCCTACGTGCTGGTGGAATCCATCCACCCGCCAGGCACGTTGAGGTTGACCGAGAAGCCGGTTGTCGTAGCAGAGCCGGACGAGCTGATCCCTGCTGACGGGTTGAAGGAGGCCGCATGAACGAGATCGCTGAAAACTCAACGTCAACAGCCTGCAACGAAGCCGATGTGCCGCCTGTCACGCCAACGATCATCCCGACCGAGGAGTTGATCCGGTTGTTGCCATCCATCACCAGCGTATGGATTCCGGCGCAGTTTGGAGAAAGAACCGAGGCCGAGAACAGGGCGATGAAGCAATTCATCCGCTTCCTTCCCGTCAGCTCGAAGTTGGATTCCACAGGCTTGCTCTATCTCACCCGGCTGGTCGCCCCGTTCTATGAGGGTCGGGATGGCGCGGTTGTGTTGCCGCAGCAGATCGTGGAGGCGTGGGACCGTCATTTCGTGAAGTATCAACGAACAACCTCAGTGCCGATGGTTCTGGCCAGTCTGAGCGTGATCTTTGGGGCCGAGAAAGTGTTGGTCATCGGTCAGATTGAGATCGAACACGACGCCACAACCGGCCAGCTCACACTGCGCAGGAACGTCGAGAACTACAACCGCCTCCTCGAATTCCTGGTGCTGTTGGATGGGGAGATGCTGGCATGAATGTTGAGGGCAGTTCCAAGCAGCGACAACGTGAAGCCGAGATGCAGAGGCGTGTTGAGGCGTTCGAGCGATGGGAGGAGTCGGAATGGGTGGTTGGATGTCTGCGCGCCAAATCAGGAACGCCTCTGAAGGAGCTGGATGAGGATGAAATTGTGGAGTGGCACCAGAGAATCAACCACCAACCATGAACCCCACCACCACGACCGTTCAGTTGAAACGAGGCGATATCCCGTTTGCATTCAGAGACATCACCATCCCCGCCCAGCCACCAGCAACACCCTCGGAATGGTTTACACGTCGCTTTCCAGCTGAAACGAAACTGTGGGGATGTCCGTTCTTGGAGGAAGTCGTTGAGGATGTTGAGACGGGCCGGAAGCGCATCACCGCTGTCTCGATGAACTGCAGCTTCCTGGCTGCTGCTCTCTCAGACAGTCAGTTGGGCCATTCTGTGGTCTTTTACGAACCCGAGCAGCAATGGTTCTATCTGGAACCTCGTGATGGCCAGTATCATCCCACCTCCGAGCCCAAGCTGATGACGTTGCTGTCGGCTTTGTTGGTCCGATGTGCCGAAGAGATGCCGGTGAACGTGGACCGAGCCAACCTGTTCGTGAAGTTCCGGGAGGATGACCAGCTTAGATCGATCGTTAAACAGGCCCGGTCGATCTTGGAGGCCGATTCAACATTCTTCTCGATCAATAGTCCTTACATCCGGGTTGAAGGTAAGGAGCAGCACGGAAGACTGGCGAGGCAGTTCATCGGTCAGGCTGTTCGACCTCAACCCGGCCAGTTGCTTTCGATTACCGACTGTTACGCCGGGTTTGAGGGCTTTTGCAGAAACAACGGAGTCGAACCAGTTGCGAGAAAGCAGTTCAGGCAGCTTGTGGTGGACATCATCAGGGAGGAGTTCGGTCTGGGGTTGCGGGCTGACTTGAAAAACGCCCAGGGTCGCTTTCAACGGGGCTGGAAGGGGCTGACGGTTGAGGTGGATGCTCGGAATTGACGGACCGATCCGCATGTCTGCAGGATCTTTTGCAGTGAAATCGCGAGTCTGTGATGTTCCGAGCCTGAGTCCGCTGATTTGACAGCTTCCAGCATCACCTCAAAACAGCCCCGTTATCGCTCGCTACAGGCCCTCCTTTGAACGAGGAGCGCGCCCGCCTGGGCGAGCCGGCGCTCCGGATGGGCATCGGCATCAACACCGGACCCGCCGTGGTGGGTGACATCGGCGCGCCGCATCAACGCGAATACACCGCTACGGCGACACCGCCCGATAGAAGCGGTTGGTAAGCCCGGCAGTAGAGGCGTCCGTCACGCTGAGCGGGGCGATGTAGGTGAAGTTGGTCAGGGTGGTCCAGCTGCCGAGCAGGAGCGTGGTGCTGTATTGGAGGCGATAGGCGCGGTTGTTTTCGCCCGTGAAGGAGAGGGTCATGCCGGCAGCCGTGAGGTAGGAACTGACGCCTAGCACCGCATCCGCCGCCGGCCCCGGCCCACCGAGGTCGGCGGCAAAGACGCCCTTCGACCCGTCACTGAAGCTGGCCTGAAAGCCGACGATGCCGTAGCGGAGGCCCGCCGGGTTGAGAGTCAGGCCGGTGACGGTCTTGCCATCGAGCGGCGCGCCCGCAGCGAGGAGCGGCTCCAAGGTCCCATTCCTCAACTGATATATTCCCGGCGTTCCGTTCGTGCCATTGGCCGCGAAGATCAGGGTGCCGTTGTCGTAGGCAAAGCTGTTGAAGCTGGAGAAGTTGCCGCTCGTGCCGCCCGGAATCTGCGTGGCGGTGGTCGCCAGTGCGGTGAGTGATCCACCCCCCACCGGCACGGCAAAGATGCCGCGCACGGCCGGGGAGGATACAGTGTCCTGTCCAGTGAAGATCACGTTGCCACCGCTCAACACGGGTGGGGCCTGAAAGGAGCTGAAGCGGTTGGCGAACCCAGGCATGACCGTATTCGTGACCGCCAGCGTGGTGAGCGTGTTGTTGGCGTAGCTGAAAATGCCACCGGTAAACGAGACGCTGTCGAAGGCCCAGAACGCGACGGCATTACTCTCGAACCCCAGCCCGGAGCTGAAGTTCAAGTTTCCCGGACCGCCAGGAAATGGCGTGGCGGTATCAAACAGCCGCGTAAAGGTTCCGCTGGAATGCAGGAATGCGCCCCGGTAGGTGCCCGGTCCATTGGCAAAGAGGGCGAGGCTGTTTCCAGCAATGGCTGGCGTGAAGTAATTCGCGAAGTTGCCGCCGCTCCCGGGGGCAACGGTGTTGGTGTTGCCCAGCACGGTCAAGGTGGAGCCGGACAATAGGAACAGCCCGTTCATCCCGCCCGCGTCCGTGCCCCGGAAGGCGAAGTTGGTGTCCACCCCGTAGGCGAAGAAGGAGAGGTTGGTGAAGTTGCCCGAGCCGCCGGGTGCGGCGGTGTTCTTATCCACCAGCCTGGTCAGCGTCGTGCCATCGAACTGGTAGTAGCCTACCTGCCCATTGGCACCTTCCCCATAAAAGATGGCCCGGTTCACGCCGGAGACCGGGGTTCTCAAATCGGTGAAGGCTCCGCTGCCGCCCGGGATGCTGGTGGCGGTATCGGCCAGTTTGAGGAAGGCGGTTTGCGCGTAACCCTGGCTGGATATGCCGCACGCCAGCAGCACGGTCCCAATCGTGTTTCTGAGGAGCTTCATGGCGGGAGCGTAGCTGAAGCAGGCGCGCTGGCGAGTGAATGATTGCGGATGTGCGCCCCGTGCTCGAAGCCTCAGAGCGTTGCCTGTAAATCACACGTCTGCGGATTGGGTAAAGCTTGGTCCACCCAGCAGCAGAACCAGGTCGATCTGCCACTTGCTGGGCGTAGGAGAACGATGAGGACTTTAGCTCGATAGCCTCCATTTTTAATTCCTATTTGTCTGCAGTTTCAGTGCTTCAGCGATGAGAAACTGCTGCTTTTGGCGTCTGGAGCGTGGAATTGAAGATTGGCGTTGAGGGCCGTTCCCTTGGCAAGTTTTGCCAAAGCGTCCGGCAGGTTTGCGTTGCACGGGAACTTCTGGAACGCTCCTCGCGATTGATGAGAAACTCATGACCGAGAATCCAACCACCGCCAGACGCATCACCTTTGGCGACGCCGCACGCGAACCGTTCCGATTCTTTTTTCCGCAGGCGGTGCTGGCAGGAATCCTGGGAGTGATGCTGTGGCCGCTCTATTTCTGGCATGTGACGGAGTTCTATCCGAACCTCGCGCACATCCGCGTGATGGCGAACGGGTTCTTCGGCGGATTCATCATCGGATTCCTCGGCACCGCAATGCCCCGCATGCTTTCGGCAAAACCGTTCGCTGTCTCTGAAACGCTCAACCTGCTCGCGCTGCACGCCGCGATGACGATTGCCTACGCCGTGAACAAAACCCTCTTCGGCGACGTGCTGCTGCTCATGCTGCTGGCGCGTTTCATCATCTGCCTCGCGCGGCGATTTGGCACGCGCAAGGACACCCCGCCTCCGGGCTTCGTGCTCGTGTTGCTGTCGATGCTTTGCGTGATCTCGGGCACCATTCTCTCGATTGCACAAAACTATCGCGAACTCGATTCAAAATGGGTGATGCTCCAACGCCTTCTCTCGTCGCAAGGGTTCGTGCTGCTGCCGGTGCTGGGCATCGGGCCGTTTATTCTTCCACGCTTCTTCGGCATGCCCAGCGCCCAGGACTTCGCCGAGATGCTCAAGCCGAGTCCCGAGTGGATGAAGAAGGCACTGCTCGCGCTGACCGTCGGACTGGTGATCATCGCGACGTTCTTTCTCGAAGTGTTCGGCTGGTTTCGCCTCTCGCACGCGATCCGGTTTCTCGTCACGTTCGTTTACCTCCTGTTGGAATTCCCGTTCCGCAGCGCACCCAAGGCAAACAATGCGCCTGGCCTCGCTCTGCGCATCGCGCTCATCACGTTGCTTGCGGGATTCGTCAGCGTGGCGTTCTATCCCGCGCATCGCACCGGCTTGCTTCACCTCACGCTCGTCGGCGGGTTCGCGATCATTTTGTTCGTCGTCGCCACGCGCGTGGTGTTCGGGCACAGCGGCAACATCGAGAAGCTGAAGGGACGCAACCGTTGGCTGCTCTGGGTCGTGGGCATGATGATGTTTGCCATGGCGACGCGCATCAGCGGGGATTTCTGGCCGGGGATCATGGCCTCGCATTACATCTACGGCGCGATCACATGGGTCGCAGCTGTGACCTGGTGGGCGATCAAGGTGCTGCCGAACGTTCGCGAGCACGAGCCGGAATAGCCTTGTCATGATCGCTCCTGTTACTGACAGGGATTTTCCTTCTGGACGCCGCGCGGTTCACACCGTCCCTGCGCCAGGCCGAGTCCGTTCATTCGACGGCTTGCAACATCTCCTCAAAACAGCCCCGTTCCGGTCCCTACACGCTCTCCATTGAGTCGTTCAACCTCAACCCGCTCAACATCCGTCCAGCAACTCCGATCGCTCCTCTGGCATTTTAGCAGTGATTCGGGTGCGGAATGAGCCGCCAGAGAACTTGCTGTCGCAATCAGGCAGACTTCCTGACACCCGTCGGAACCGCTGGCGGGCGCAATTGAACGGGCTGATTCCTTTTGTTGGGTGCCAGCAGTTCCGCCACAAAGCGCTGCACTTCGTAAGGCGTCCATACGTTGCTCCTCCAAATATGGGCGAGCCGTCCGTCAGGGCCGATGAGCACGGTGCGCAGATCATGCGAGATGAGGCCTCCCTCCCAGACGTAATACAACCCTGTCAGCCCGGCGATGAACTGGATTTGTTGCAGGTCGCCCGTGGCAAAACTCCAGTTCTTTGTGTTGGCGTCGTAACGCGCCGCATACTCCTTGAGCACCGAAGGGCGATCAAAGCCCGGATCCATGGTGATGCTCAGAAGTTGATATCGGTTCGGAAAGTCCTTGCTCAGGCGCCGCTCCAGGTCGGCGAAATTCTTGGACATGAGCGGACAGAAATTCGGGAGCGGGCAGCGGGTGTAAATGAACGTCAACACGACGACCTTGCCGCGCAAATCTCTCAGGCGGATATCGTTTCCGTCCTGATCAACCAGTTTGAAGTCCGGGACGGTTTCGCCAATTTGGACCCGTTCGATTTCATTGGTGCGGATGTAGTCCGCGCTGGTCGCCGGGTTCGCGATGGCGGCGGACGCTTCCGACAGGATTTTCTGAATGTGCGAAATCCAGGAATCACCCTCAGTGACCGTCAATTCAAATTGAACGCTGTCCCCTTTGCTCAAGCCTTTGAAGAGCGCCGTGTCCTTCACAGGAAGTGGCATTGTCATGGCCGGCATGTAGTCCGGAATTTCCTCATGCGCAATGCGTATGACCCGGTTCGCCATATCCAGACCGCGAATCTGCCCGCGCACTTGAAAGGTTTGGGTGGGGACGGTTTTGACATGGGACGACGGGCCTCCTCGCATGAAGACAAAGACGCAAAGAATCGCCGACAAGGTGAGCGCACCCAGCAGGGTTAGAACCCATTTCGCTTTCATAGATCGGTTCGGCGTAGTTTCCAGACACTCAAGCCCAGAGTGCCACCCAGCCACAGCGCCACCGTGAGCAGGATCGTGAGCGCAGGCACGTGCAACTCAAGCTGCTTGGAGAGATTCACGGCGCGGAACAGATCCACCGGATTGATCGCCAGCCAGCCCAGGGTCGAGGTGCGGTCCGCTGGAGCGGCGTGCGCTGATCTGTCGGCCACGTTGTCGAAGGCGGAATGAATGTCCGCCGCCGCGTTGACATGCATGGTGTCGCACAAGACTTCGATTTCCTGTGCGGCGGCCAGCGATCGAGTCGAAACCACCACCCCGAGTGCGACCAGATCGAACACAAACACGGCCACGCACCACAGCAGCAGCGCGGTGACCAGCGATTGCACGCGCGTCCGACAGAATGTCGAGACGGCCAGGCCCAGGCCGAGAAACAGAATTCCCAGGGCCAGTCCGGAAACCGCAAGCCGGAGAAACGGTGCGATGGCATTGTCTTTGGCCGACAGACCGACGACCGTGCCGGCGATGGCGAAGCCCAGCACCAACGGCACGGCGAGTGTGAAACAGCCGCCGAGAAATTTGCCCATCAAGCAGCATGCCCGACTGACGCCGCCGGCCAGCAGGAGTCGGAGCGTGCCCTCTTCCCGCTCGCTCACGACGAGATCGTGGCCGAGCAGCAGCCCGAGCAACGGCACGAGATATTGCACGAGGTTGAGGAGGCTGATCACCGTGCGCTCGTATCCCTGCACGCCGATCTGGCCGATTTGGACCAGGCCGAGAAAACTCGTAAGGCCGATCGCGCCGAGCCAGACCAGCACGCACGCAATGACCCAGCCACTGCGGAAGCGGTCGCTGAATTCCTTGCACGCGACAAGGCTGACGAGGCGCGCGGACGCAGGAGAGCGGCGCTCGCACTGCCCCAACACGCGCGGGGATGAAGACTTGGACGTTTTCAAATTGCTTTCCAGTCCGGTGTTTGAAGTGGCGTAAACGTCGCTCTCCGATCGAAGCCGGCGAACCGTTGTTGCTTCCGTCCTCATGCGCAGACCTCCTCTGTTTCGTGCGTGCGGCGGGCGATGCGGTGATAAATAATTTCCAACGAATCCTCCGCGCCGTGCTCCGCGCGCAACGCTTCGAGAGTGCCGAACGCCGCCAGCCGGCCACGGAGCAGGATGGCGATGTGTGTGGCGAGCGGTTCGACGGCGGACATCGTGTGTGTCGAAATCAGGAGCGTTGCGCCGCGAGCCTGCTCTTCGCGCAGAATGGATTGGAGAGTGTCGAGCAGCACGGGATCGAGGCCGTTGAACGGTTCATCGAGCACGAGCAACTCGGGTCGGCCACACAGGGCAATGGCCAGACCGAGCCGTTGCAACATGCCTTTGGACAACTGGCGCACTGGCCGGTCGCCCGCGTCATGAAGACCCACACGCTTGAGCTGGGTTTCGACCTCACCGTCGGACTGGCCTTTGAGTCGCGCGAAGAAGGCGGCGTTTTCGAGGACGGTGCGCTGCGGATAGAGCGCGACGCGCTCGGCCACATAACCGAACCCGGCCCGGTCCGCGTCACTCGGCGAATGATTTTGCAGGAGAATGTTGCCGCTCGTTGGCCGGGTCAGTCCCAGGACGCAGCCGAACAGGGTGGATTTGCCTGCGCCATTCGGACCGAGTAACGCCAGCACGTCGCCGCACTCGACGCCCAGCCCAACGCCATCCAACGCGGTGATTGCGCCATAGCGCTTAGTCAACCCGGAGATTTGGAGGTAGGCGTTCATGGTGTGATCGGATCGGCGGGTGTCCCGCCTGCCTCAGCCGGCTTCATCAGTGGCGCGGGATCGGTCACGCCGATCGTGTCCAGCAATGGCATGAGTTCCTCGCCCCTGCGCAGGAGCGCGATGGCGGGACTGAGCGCAAACACGCGCGCCTCGGGGTGGCGGTCCACGAGATAACCAAACACGTCCGTCTCGTGATAAGGCGTGTCGCCGATGCCATCGTGATTGCGGTCCGTCCCGGTGTAATCGCTCCAATAATTTCCCCGACTGCGCTCGGAAAATGCGTTTGGCCCTTGGCGGCCCTGGTCGGCTTCAAACGGCGGCTGCCAGACCTGGTCGGTGTTCCGGATGAACGCGTTCCCGACAAATACGTTCTGTTCGGAAGCGTTGCTGAGATAAAGACCGATGTCGTTGGTCGCAATGACGTTTCCGTCGAAACGATTCTGGTTGGCCTGCTGCACAAAGAGTCCGCGGTTTTGCCCGGCAATCACGTTGTGCGCGATGATCGAATTGTCCACCTGCTTGAGCACGATCCCGTGGCGTCGGTTGGAAAACACGGAATTGCCTTCAACGAGTGACTGGCGGCTGAACATCAACGTCGCGCCGATGGCGTTGCGGGTCAGCGAATTCGTCAGCAGCCGGTTTTGGTGCGCATACATGTAGTGAATGCCGAAGCGCGTGTCCCAAACTCGGTTGCCGGCGATGAGGTTGTGGTCGGCATAGGAAAAATACATGCCGTCGCGCTTGTCGTGGATGGTGTTGTCGAGGATGCGGTTGCGCTTCGTGTTCCAGAGGTGAATGCCATTGCCACGTTTCGCCGAGACGAGGTTCGTGCTGCCGAAAACTTCATTTCGCTCGATCATGCACTCGCTCGCGCCACGGAGATAAATGCCGAATCCGTCGCTCGCGATGCAGCAATCGCGCACTCGTGCCCGGTCGCCGGTGATCATGATGCCGGAATCAAACGTCGTGAGGTCGTGGCCGGAGTTGCGAAACACGAGTCCGCACACCTCCACATCGGGCGCAGTGAGGGTCAGCGGCGTGCCGGAACCATCCGCGTCAATGACCGGCGCGTTCGTGCCGAGCAGCCGGATGGACTTCGTGATGACCACATGCTCACGGAAGACATCCGGACCGGGCACGAGGACCGTATCGCCGTCCTGCGCCCTGGCGATTGCCCGGCTGATGGAATCGGTCACCGGCACAGTCGCGGCCAGGGCCGCAACGGACGCTGACAGCAACATGGTTAGCGCGAGCTTCACAGCTTGGCAAACGTTGGATCGGGGTTGCCGCCGATCGCCGTGAGCACGGTGAACACGACGGAGTTGATGAAGCGCGTGCGATCGAAACCGATGAGCAGCGCCACCGTGATCATCACCATTGCGCCGGACCATTGCAGGCCGAGCATGAGCCGGGGACGATGCACGAATTGCCAGCTCCAGTTGCCCACAGCGACCGCGATGGCGGCCATCGGGATCGCCAGCGCCAGCGAGTAGGTGCCCAGGATCAGCGCGCCCCAATACCAGGTCGAAGTGCCGACGAAGATCAGCAAC
The DNA here is from genome assembly GCA_041666725.1 of Limisphaerales bacterium. Lineage (GTDB taxonomy): Bacteria > Verrucomicrobiota > Verrucomicrobiia > Limisphaerales > SXTU01 > SXTU01. The sequence goes on along the minus strand of JBAYGL010000128.1, from coordinate 445 downwards.
GGATAAAGAATCGCGCCGCCCATGCAGGTGAGGCAGCTTACCGAAAGACCCAAGCCGGCGCAGAAGGAATTCACGGCGGTGATATTACCCGGCTGGCGCAGGCTCAATCCTGGCGCACGGATCACCGCTGCGTGCTTTGGCGAAACCACCCCCACGACGGCGGCAATGACCGTGCGGAATTTGCGTCCAAGCTGCGCGAGCCAGACGAAGCATTGGCCGCCCGGCTTCATCACACCGACCGATTTCAGGGCGAAATAAATGAGGAACGCAGCGCCCACCCAGTTGGCGTAACGCGTCCAATTGCCAAAGCCCGGGCCGTGATTCGCATGGGCGGCCCTGCCACCCTCGGGCGCGACTGTGATCAAATCACCTTGCTTGGGCGTGCCGCAGAAGACGTCATCGGTGCTCGCGCCGGCGGCGAGTTTCGTTTGCATCCCCAGCAACT
>JBAYGL010000127.1:0-11536 GCA_041666725.1 Limisphaerales bacterium | reverse complement strand
GGAGATGTCGGCATCCTTTGAGATCGGCCGGTAGCGCCAGCCGCCTTCATGGCCCGGCTCGGTGGCCTGCGCGCTGATGATGACCTTCACCGCCTTGTCGAGCTTGGGCCGCAGGGTAGTGGACTTGGTCTGACCGTAAAGCTCGGCCAGCGCGATGGTGGCGATGCCGTGCGAATACATGTATTGGCCGTCGCTGCGGATGTTGTAGAGGCCGTCGGGACCGATGGAGTCGAGAAGGTAGTTCATGCCCGCCGTGACATTCCGGCCGAACTCGCCCTCGCCGGGAAGATGCCCCCCCGCCTGGAAGGCCATGAGCGTGTAGCCGGTCATGGCGATCTGCCGGCGGGTCTCGTCGCCGCTGAAGCCCCACGCGCCGGAGGCCAGCTGCTTCGATGCGAGATATTTCAACCCGCCCTTGATGACCGCCTCGGTCTTGGCGTCCACGATGACGGCGTCACGCGGGCGCGCCGGCGAACCGGGCGACGCGGCACCGAGGGCGGCGGGCACCAGCGCCAGCAGCCAGGCAAGGGCCAGCGCGGTTCTGAAAGGGTGATTCACAGTGAGCAGACTGTAGCAGCCGACGCCGCAGGGTTCACTGGAAATTCACGGAAACGCGCAGACGCGGCGCGGCCCGGGCGTTGCCGGGCTACTTCTTCATCCCCACGCTGCTGGCGCGCTTGGCGATTTTCCGGCTCGTGAGCACCTTGGTCACGGTGCCGGTCTTGAGATACTTCTGCTTCACCGTGTCGAGGATGGCGTCGCGATGGTCGTAAAGGCGCTTGAGCTTGCGGGGCTTCACGCGTGACAGGACGTAGGCGGTGAGCAGCGGCAGGGCGATGGTCGAGTCCGTGTAGCAGACGACGGAGTCAGGGAGCTTGTCCGGGTCAACCTTGCCCCAGCTCACGGCTTCGGCGGGCGTGGCACCGCTCAGGCCGCCGGTGTCGGGGCGGGCGTCGGTGACTTGGAGGAAGTAATCGTGGCCCTTCTCCTGGATGCCGAGGACTTCCTGAATCTGCGGCTCGGTCTGGAGCATGAAGTTCTTCGGGCTGCCTCCGCCGAGGATGAACACGCTGCTGGTGTGGCCGGTGGACTTGGCGTGATAGACGATGGCGGCGGTCTGGTTCACGTCGCGGTTCACGTCGGGCAGGAGCGCCGAACCGCGCATGGCCATCGCGGCCACGTTCATGCCGATGCTCGAGTCGCCGGGGCTGCTGGTGAAGATGGGAATGCCGCACTCGTAGGCGGTGGCGAGCACGGAGGAATCCTTCAAGCCGAGCTTCCTGCCGCGCGCGGCGACGTATTTGCCGAGGAGGTAATGAAACTCATCCGTGCCCATGGGCCGCTGAAACTCCGGGCCCTGGATGACCTCGCGCACAAACGCGTCGGTGTCGAGCAGCACGTTGTAGTCGAAGAGCACGTCGTAGATGCGGATGACGCCTTCCTCGCGCAGCTCGATGTCATCCAGGAACGGGGAGCCGCTGTGGAGCTGCATGTCCAGGCCGAAGTGAAGATCGTGATAGAGGTTCGCCCCGGTGGAGATGATCCAGTCCACGAAGCCGGCCTTCATCAGCGGGATGAGGCAGGACTTGCCCAGGCCGGCGGGCGTGAGCGCGCCTGTGAGGCTCATGCCGATGAAGCCGTCGTCGGGCAGCATCTTCTTCGCGAGGAGCTGGCTGGCCTCGCGAAGCCGGCCTCCGTTGTAGGCGAGCATGACCTCGTCGATGAGGTCGGCGGCGGAGATGTCCTTGCCCACGCCGAGGGGATTGAGACGCGGATAGGCTGCGAACTTCCTGGAAACTTTGTGGCCGGATTTGTTGCTCATAACGCGCGGCGAGTGTTGCCAAAGGTCGCGCAAAGGCAAGTGGAGTTTGCTGGCATGGACCGCCCGCCAACCGGCACCGGCCGGCACCGTTCAATGGTTCGCTTGAACCGCGGCGCGAGAGCGGGAGGCTCCACCGTTCACAAGCTTCATTCCCTCGCAGCGGCAGAGGGAGACGAACTGCTCCTCCGCCAGGTTGAGCCGGCGGCCACGCCGGTGCAGCACGCCCCAGTTGCGGACGAGCTTGCGGCGTCCCAACGGGAGCGCCACGAGCGTGCCCGCGGCGATGTCGTCCCGCGCCACCCACGGCGCGAGGATGCTCACACCCAGACCGCGCGCGACCATTTCGCGGATGGCGCTCATGCTTCCCACCTCCATCATCGTGAGCAGCGTCATCTCCTCGCGCCGGAAATAGGCTTCGGCCAGTCGCGAAGTGTGGCTGGACCGGCTGTAGAGAATGTAGGGCTGCGTGGGAATCTCCTCACGCACCACCCGCTGCGCAACGGCCCACGGGTGCTGCGCGCTGACCAGAAACATCAGCTCATCGCCGAACAGCGGGATGAACTCCACGCCTGCATCCGGTCCCGGTTCGAGGCTCAACACGAGATCTGCATGACCGTTGTGCAGAAGGTCAACGGCCTCGCTCATGTCCGCTGAAGACACGGTGACCTGGCATTGCGGGAACTGCTCCTTGTGCTGCGCGAGCACGGTGGGCAGCAGCGCCTCGCACGCGGCCTCGCTCGTGGCGAGGCGCAGATGCGAGCGGCCCCACTTGCCGAGACGCTCCAGCGCCGCGCGCGCCTGCGTCATTTCATCAAGGATGCCCTTGGCGTGGTGCAGGAGCTGTTCACCGGCGGGCGTGAGCGCCACGGATTTGCCCACCCTGTCAAAAAGGCGACATCCCACGTCCTCCTCAAGCGCCTTGATGGCGTGGCTGATCGCGGACTGGGTGAGGAACAAATCCTTGCCCGTGCGCGTGAAACTGCCCGTGTTTGCCAGCGTAACAAAGGCGCGAAGCTGTCTGCTGTCTAAGGGTTCGCTCATGTAAGAGTTTGTTTCATCCGTTGCCGCAATATCATTCAGCAACCCCCGGGCCAACGAACGCGCCGGTTGGCATTGCGCGCGCTATGGGGCGCTGTGAGTGAACCGCACTTCACGGAAATAAACGCTGAACATGAACAAGACCAACCAACCTCTCATCACCTCCGCTTCCTCACGTCGCAGCTTCCTCACGCGCGTCGGCCAGACCCTCGGCACCGGCGCGCTGCTGGGCGGCCTGCCGCGCGGCTGGGTCGGCAGCGTGTATGCCAGCGACGCGCCGGAAACCGCCAAGCTCCGCTGCGGCATCATCGCGCTGACGGACAACTCACCGCTGGTCATCGCGGCGGAGAAGGGCTTCTTCAAGAAACACGGCGTGGACGTGACCATCGCCAAGGGCGCGAACTGGGCGGCCATCCGCGACTCGCTCTCCACCGGCGACAACCAGCTCACGCACATGCTCATCGGCATGCCCATCGCCAGCACGATGGGCCTGCTCGGCTCGCCGAAGAAGCCGATGGTCATCCCATGGCTGCTCAATCGCAACGGCCAGGCCATCACGCTCAAGGCCGAGTGGAAGGGCAAGGTCGGCGCGGACCCGAAGGCCATCAAGCCCTTCGTGGAGAAGGCGAAGAAGCTTGGCGAGCCGCTTGCGTTTGCGATGACGTTCCCGCCCGGCACGCACGCCATGTGGATGCGCTATTACCTCGCCGCCGGTGGCATCAACCCGGACAAAGACGTGGCGCTCATCACCGTTCCGCCGCCGCAGATGGTCGCCAACATGAAGGTCGGCAAGATGGACGGCTTCTGCGTCGGCGAGCCATGGAACGCCCGCGCCATCGCGGACAAGATTGGTTTCACCAGCGTCACCACGCAGGAAATGTGGAAAGACCACCCGGAGAAGGTTTGCGCCTTCACCGCCGAGTTCACCGAGAAGAATCCCAAGACCGTAAAGGCCGTCCTGAAGGCCCTGCATGAGGCCAGCGTGTGGCTCGACGACATGAAGAACCGCCCCGAGCAGTGCGAGATCGTGAGCCGGCCCACCTACATCAACTGCGAGAAGGACATCATCCTGGGCCGCCTGCTCGGCAAACTCGACTACGGCGACGGACGACCGCCCGTGACCGACGAGTTCCCAATGCACTTCAGCAAGCGCAACTGCAACTACCCGCAGCCCGCCTACGCCAAGTGGTGGCTCACGCAGTTCCGCCGCTGGGGCATGGTCACGGGCAGGCCCGACTACGAGGGCGTCGCCAAACAGGTCATGCGCGGCGACATCTACACCGAGGCCATGAAGGAAATCGGCGTCACCGACCGGAAACAGGACGACTCGTCGTGGACCATGTTCGACGGCTTCAAGTTCGACCCGAAGGGTGATCTCGATGCGTATGCGAAGGGCTTCCCGGTCAACAACGCCAAAGGCTGACCAAACCACGCCGCGTGTTGCGCGTGACCCGCGCAACACGCGGCAACCAACCAGTGATTCCGAACCATGCGACAATCCTCCTGGGTGCAAGCGTTCCGCCAGGCTTCCGTCTGGCGACGTGCTGCGGTGGTCGGACTTCCGATAGGTGTGTTGCAGGCCGTCATCAATCAGGGCGACGTGTGGCTGCGCCACGAGCAGACGGCCGGCACGGTCATCAAGACGCTCGTCTCGCCACTGGTGACGTTCTCCGTGGCACTCATCTCCGCCGCCGGTGTGTGGGTGGAGCAGCGGCGGCGGCAAATGCCCGAGGAATCCCAAAACCTGAAGCCATGAACCCCGCTGCCAATCGCCGCGCGCTCTGGGCGCAGGCCTTCCGCCAGCGTTCCGTCTGGCTGCGCGCGCTCCGGCTTGGCTTGTCCGTCGGCTTCCTCCAGGCGGTCGTCAACCAAGGTGACCACTGGATGAGCGGCGCGGTGGACGGGACGGTTCTCCTCAAGAGCATCGTCTCACCTCTGATTGGCTTCGCGCTCGTGCTCGTGTCCGCCGCTGAGACCTGGGTTCAACGCAGCGAGGAGCAGCTTCAATCCTGACCAGTTTACAACTCGCGAATCTCCAACCATGAAAGCATTCAAACTCGACTGGCTCATCCTCCCGCTCATCGGCGTCGCGCTGGTCGTCCTCGCGTGGCAGATCTCCTGCAAGACGTGGGCGAAGGAGCTGCCCACGCCCAGGAAAACCTGGGAGGTCAGCAAGGACTACGTGATGAAGCCCTTCGAGAAGCGCGGTGAAATGGACCAGGGCATCCTGCGCTTCACCTGGTATTCGCTCATCCTGGTCGCCAAGGGCTATGCGCTCGCGCTGCTCGTCGGCACGCCGGTCGGGTTCTTCCTCGGACTGTCGAAGGCGTTCACCAAGACCTTTGATCCCATCATACAGATTTTGCGCCCCGTCTCGCCGCTGGCGTGGCTCCCGCTCGGGTTGGTGTTGTTCCTCGGCGCGGGCAAGCAGGCGAGCGAGCTGGGCGCGCTCTTCACCATCGCCATCTGCTCCATGTGGCCCACCGTGCTGAACACCGCCGTCGGCGTGCGCGCCGTGCCGCAGGACTACCTGAACGTCGCGAAGGTCCTGAAGCTCTCCCGCTGGAACACGCTGACCAAGGTGCTCATCCCCGCGACGCTGCCCTACATGTTCACCGGCTTCCGCCTCAGCCTGGGCATCGCGTGGCTGGTCATCGTCGCCGCCGAGATGCTCACGGGCCGGCCCGGCGTGGGCGGCTTCCTCTGGCAGGAATACAACGCGCTGGTCTACGAGCACATCATCCTGTGCATCATCACGATCGGCGTCGTGGGCTTCGTGCTCGACCGCCTGATGAGCCTGGTGGAATCGCGCTTCAAGACCGCCTGAAACCTATGAAAAACAACAAACCCGCTCCCCGCCCGCAGAAATCCGCACGTTCAACGGCGAAAAAATCCGCCACCGCCCTGAGCCAGCTGGTGCATGTCTTGAAGCATCCCCGCCCCATGCTGAGGCCGGTTCCCCTCAAGCTGCGCGCTCCAGCCGCCAGGGAGGTCTTTGTTGCAGGCTCGTTCAACGGTTGGAAAGTTGGCGCGACACCCCTGCGCCCGGCCAATGGCGGCGAGTGGTGCAGCGAACTGAAACTGTCGCCGGGCCGCTACGAATACCTGTTTGTCGTGGACGGCTGCTGGCTGCCCGACCCCGCGGCCCCCGAAACCGCGCCAAACCCGTTCGGCGGCTGGAACTCCGTGCTGTCGGTGAACTGAAATGAAGCCTCACGCAAAGGACACGAAGGGCGCAAAGGTCATGAAGAACAAAGCCAACGCACGCCACCGAGGGCATCGTGACTTCTCCCTCTCCCTCTCCCTTTGCGGAGCAAGGGGAGAGGGCCGGGGTGAGGGGTTGACCGCTCGGCATTGGTGGCCGCACCCCTCATCCGGCCTTCGGCCACCTTCTCCCCTCGCTCTGCGAAGGGAGAAGGCACATTCGGAGCGCCTCCAGCTTTCCTCACACAAAGTCTGCGAACGGCACAAAGCGTTTCAAGGAGCCCAACACAGTTCAATCAACCACCTCGTTTCCCCGTTCTCGGCCCTTGCGCGAGCCAAATTGTCATGCCCTATCTTGAACTGAAATCTGTCTCCAAAGGCTACGGGGAGAACGGCTCGCGCACCGAGGTCTTGAAGGACGTCAACCTCACCATCGAACAGGGCGAGTTCGTCGCCATCGTCGGCTACTCGGGCGCGGGCAAGACCACCCTCATGTCCATCCTCGCCGGGCTGATCCGGCCGGATACCGGCAGCGTCACGCTCGAAGGCCGCGAGATGGGCGGCCCCGGCCCCGACCGCGGGCTGGTGTTTCAGAACTACTCGCTGCTCCCGTGGCTCACCGTCGTCGAGAACGTGCGGCTCGCCGTGGACCAGGTGTTCCCGGAGAAGTCCGAGGCCGGGCGCGCGGCGCACGCGACTGAATTCATCGAACTGGTGAACCTCACCCCCGCCCGCGACAAGCGCCCGCACGAGCTGTCCGGCGGCATGAGACAACGCGTGAGCGTGGCCCGCACGCTCGCGACGAACCCCAAGGTGCTCCTGTGCGACGAGCCGCTGAGCGCGCTCGACGCCCTCACGCGCGCAAACCTTCAGGACGAAATCGCCCGCATCCGCACGCTGCACAACCAGACGGTCGTCCTCATCACAAACGATCCTGACGAAGCCATCCTTCTCGCCGACCGCGTGGTGCCGCTCACCGCGGCCCCGAACGCGACGCTTGGACAGTCGTTCATCGTGGATCTTCCCCATCCGCGCGACCGCAAGGCGCTCAACCAGAACGTGCGTTTCCGCCAGCTCCGCCGCGAGATTTCCGAGTATCTCCTGAACTCGCGCCGGGAGCGCCACGCAACCGTCTCGCGGAAACTCACCCTGCCGGACATCGATCCGGAGGACTTGAACATCCCCCGCAACATGCTCGGCCGCAGGCGTCCCCTGCGCTCCAGCGAACGCAGGGAAGCCGTCGTCGAAGTCACCCCCTGACATGAGCCACCACGTCGAACTCAGCGACCTCTCGAAGGTCTATTCCACGCCGAAGGGCCCGTCCGTCATCGTGAAGGACTTCAACCTCCGCATTGCGAAGGGCGAGTTCGTCACCCTCATCGGCCACTCCGGCTGCGGGAAATCCACCGTGCTTTCCATGCTCGCCGGACTGAACGACATCACCGGCGGTGTCATCATCCTGGGCGGCAAGGAGCTTGCCGGCGCAGGGCCGGACCGGGGCGTGGTATTCCAATCGCCCTCGCTGCTGCCGTGGCTCACCGCGTTTGAAAACGTGATGCTCGGCGTGGAGCAGGTTTTCTTCACCGCCAGCACCGAGGAGCGACGGGACATTGTGGAGTATTACCTCACCGTCGTCGGTCTGGGCGAATCCATGCACAAGCGCCCGGCGGAGCTTTCCCAGGGGATGAGACAGCGCGTCGGCATCGCCCGCGCTTTTGCCCTCAAGCCCAAGATGCTTTTGCTCGATGAACCCTTTGGCATGCTCGACTCGCTCACGCGCTATGAATTGCAGGCTGTCCTTCTCAAGCTCTGGCGGGAGAACCGCATCACCACGCTCATGGTGACGCACGACGTGGACGAGGCGCTCTACCTCAGTGACCGCGTCGTTTGCATGACCGACGGCCCCGAGGCCGAGGTGGGCGACATCATTCCAGTGAGCTTCCCGCGTCCACGCGAGCGCCAGGCCGTGATGGATCACCCTGATTACTACCCGTTGCGCGAGCGGCTCATCGAGTTTCTCGAAGTCCACGCGCACAAGAAGAAGGCCGCCGCGCCGGCTGCGCCGACGGCTTTGTCCACGCCACCGGCGGAGCCGCCGGCCAGCTTCAGCCCGTCACCCGCGCCCACCCAGGAGCCGAGGGAAGCGTCGATGATGGCAACCGTTTGACACCATGACGAAAGCCAGGATGACCGGGACGATTCTCGCCGCGAAGCGCGCGAAGAAGAAGACTTGGGCCGCCATCGCCAGGGCCGCCGGGCTGTCGGAAGTTTACGTCACGTCCGCGTGCCTCGGCGAAAACGCGCTTTGTCCGGCGGAGGCGCGGAAGGTTGCGAAGTTCCTCGGCCTCGGCTCCGGCATCGCCGCCGCGCTGACAGGGTTCGCGACCAAGGGTGAGGCCGCGCCGACGGTGTCCAGGGAGCCGCTCCAGTATCGCTTCCAGGAAATCATCTACGTCTATGGCCGCACGATGAAGGAAATCATTGAGGAGAAGTTCGGAGCGGGCATCATGAGCGCGATTGACTTCACGATGGACATCCAGCGCGTGCCCGACCCGAAGGGCGACCGCGTGCGGCTGACGATGAATGGCAAATTTCTTCCTTACAAACGCTGGTGACACTTTCGGGGCAGACGCGCCCGACGCTCCGCAACCAAACTGAAATCGAAACACTGAAGACATGAACCAAAAAAACCTCGCCATCGGCGCGCTGCTGCTCGCCGCCACCCCCGCCCTCCAAGCCCAATACGCGCCGCCGCCGCCCACGCAGCCGTTCCCCGGCTTCCTGAACCAATACCTCCGGGCACAAGACCCGTATTGGGCCAACTGGGATTTCGGCGGCTCGCTGCGCATGCGCTACGAGGTAAAGGAGAACGGCCTCGGTCTGCCGCCTGCCAACGACTTCCGCGCACAAACGACGGCCACCACGCACAACGACAACAGCTACTTCAGCGACAAGCTGCTGCTCCGCGCCGCCTACACCGACAAATGGTGGGGTGCATACCTCGAAGGGCGGAGCAGCTCCACCACAGGCGATGATCGGAACCCCAATTTCGAGTCCGACGGCCCGGCGGACCTGCATCAGGCCTATGTGACGCTGGGCAACCACAAGGAGTTCCCCGTCTCGCTGAAAGCGGGCCGTCAGGAGTTAAGTTACGGTGACGAGCGGCTGGTCGGCGCGTTCGCGTGGAACAACATCGGGCGCGTCTTCGATGCGGTGAAACTGCGCTGGCAGACCGAGTGGTTCTCCGCCGAGGCTTTCACCAGCAAAATCGTCCTGCCGGACGACAACAACTTCAACATGTGGAACGACTACAACGTCTTCTCCGGCCTTTACCTTTCGACCAAGGAGATTCCGAAGAACCTGGCCGAGGTTTATTTCTTTGCGCGTAACGAGGGCATCGGCAGCGCCACGGCCAATCCGGCGGCGTTCGCACCGTTTCAAACCGCATCGTCCGCCGCGCGCGACATCTACACCATTGGCACGCGGTTCAAGTCCAACCCCGGGGATTTTGGCAACTTCGATTACACCGTCGAGGGCGCGTTTCAGTTCGGCAACTGGAAGCCCACGACCGTCACGCCACGCGAAGATCATGAAGCCTGCGCGTTCGTCGCGAATGCCGGCTACACGTTTCCCGACGCCTTCGGCAAACCCAGGCTCGCGCTGGAATACGCCTACGCCTCCGGAGACAGCAACCCCACCGATGGCAAGCATGGAACCTTTGATCAGCTGTATCCCACCGGACACAAGTTCGAAGGCTACATGGATTTCGCCTCCTGGCAGAACGTCCATGACGTTCGCAGCATCTTCCAGCTGAAGCCCACCCCCCGCCTCTCACTCGCAGTCGAAGGCCACCTCTTCTGGCTCGCGGACACGGCGGATAATTTTTACAACAAAGGCGGCGTCGCCCGCGGCGGGGCCACCGCCTATCAGGCCCCCGCAGCCCAGGGCACTGGCTTCGGCCGCAACCCCGGCTACAGCAGCTTCGTGGGGAGCGAACTGGACGTGGTCACCGGTTTCGCCGTCAATAAATTCACCGCCTTGGAAGCTGGTTACGGCCATTTCTTCGTCGGCGACTACATCAGGCAGTCGTGGAGCGCCCCGGGCTTCGGCTCGGCCGACGCCGACTGGTTCTACGTGCAACTCAACGTGAAATTCTGAGCCTCGTCATAGAATGCAGACGCCCGCGTCCGCGCTGTGCGATGAGTTCGCACCCTGCGCAAATTGAACCAACGCCCAGGGGCCTGCCGATGGCCAACCGCACGCCGCTCGGGGTGAAAACCCCCGGCTTCCCGCAAACTCAAGTTGCAGGTGGGTCACACTGATGGCCCTCGCGGGTGCTCTGTGAATTTGATTCATCCTGCGGCTGGAAAACATTCATCCACCGTCCTGGCCTCCTTCGCTCCGCTGGCAAGCGGACTGCGTGGGACGGGCCGACGATGAAATTATCCGAACTCAAAACCGCCGGCCACTGGCCGACTCTTGTCACCGCGTTCCTCTACTTCGACTACAGCTTCATGGTCTGGACGCTCCTGGGCGTGCTGGCCAACCAGATCGCAGCGCCGGAGTCGCTCAACCTCACGCCACAGCAGAGGTTCTTCATGGTTTCCGTGCCGATTCTCTCCGGCGGTTTCATCCGGCTCCTGCTTGGCCTGCTCGTGGATCGCATCGGCGCGAAGACCACCGGCATCTTCGCGCAGGTCGTGGTCATCGCGGGCCTGTCAGCCGCGTGGGTGTTCGGGCTGAAGAACTACGAGGCCACGCTGCTCATGGGCGTGGTGCTCGGCGTGGCGGGCGCGAGCTTCGCCGTCTCGCTGCCGCTGGCGGGCCGCTGGTATCCGCCGCACATGCAGGGCCTGGTGATGGGCCTGGCCGGCGCGGGCAACATCGGCGTGGTGATTGACTCGCTGCTCGCGCCCCGGCTCGCGTCCGCCTACGGCTGGCCGGCGGTGTTTGGCTTCGCCATCATTCCCGCCATCCTCGTGCTGGCGGTTTACTGCTACGTGGCCAAGGAGCCGCCGCTGAAAGTCCCCGCCAAGAAGGTGGCCGACTACTTCCGTCTCTTCGCCGAGAAGGACGTCCACTGGTTCTGCTTCTTCTACACCGTCACCTTCGGCGGCTTCGTCGGTCTGGCGTATTCCCTCGGGATGTATTTCAAGGACCGCTTCAACCTCACGCCCTCGCAGGCCGGTGACCTCGTCGCGCTGTGCACGGCCATCGGCGCGCTCGGGCGTCCGCTCGGCGGCGGCATCTCGGACCGCATCGGCGGCATCAAATCCCTGCACATTTACTATTCGGTGGCGTGCCTTGCGCTCATCGCCGGCGGCCTGATTGAAAACCTTGCGTTCAACGTCGCCGCCTTCTTCATCGCGTGCGCCGCCTTCGGCATGGGCAACGGATCGGTCTTCCAGCTCCTGCCCCAGCGCTTCGGGAAGGAACTCGGCCTGATGACCGGCCTCGTCGGCTGCGGCGGCG
>JBAYGL010000126.1:0-11546 GCA_041666725.1 Limisphaerales bacterium | reverse complement strand
TCCTGTCCGAACGTGTTCCGACCGTAGCGATCCCGCAGCACCGTCGGTTCGTTTTCGAGATTAAATACTTCACGCCCCTTGCCCAGGATCAACCCGTAGGCTTTCTGCTTGGCCGCCTCGGCGGCTGCCATCTCCGGGACGTCCGCAATGCCGTAGCCCATGAGATTGACCTTGTCGACCAAGTCACGGCGGGCCATTTGCCGGGCATCGTCGATTCCCCGGTTGACGATCCCCTGCACCTCGAAGCGGGCTGCGTTCGGATCACCGCCCGTGGCGAAGGGTTTGTAAGCGGGGCCCAGAAAACCCTCCTCGGAAAACCGCCCGGCAGCCTGTGTCATCACGACGTAAGGCGGAAGCAACCCCTTGTATTCGTCCTTCTTGAAGTAGGCGAAGACGGCACCCACGCTGGGGTAGGCGAGCCGCCCGCCGGGCAGGTGGCCGGTCTGCATCAGGTAGGCCGCCGTCTCATGGCCGTTGTTGCCGTGAGTCATGCTCCGGATCAGGGAATACTTGTCGGCCTGCTTCGCCAGTTTTGGGAACAGCCGGCCGATTTGGATTCCGTTCACGTTGGTGGGGATGACCTTGTCCAGCTCGCCCAAATAGTCGTAGCCCGTGCCCGGCTTCGGATCCCATGAATCGTTGTGCGACATGCCGCCCCACAGGAATATCTGGATGACCGACTTGATCCTGCCCTTGCCTTTCGCCTTGGCTTGGGCCGCCGCGTCACGGGCAGCCTTCTCTTCGGCGGCTTTCTGCTGGGGCGTCTTTTCCGCCGGGGCCGCAAAGAGGCTGGAACTCAAACTGCCGGCCGCGATCACGCCCGCAGCGCCCAATGCCCCGCGTTGCACGGCCTTGCGCCGGGACACATGCTTTCGGCTGTCTGGATTGTAGTTTGTGCTCATGATTTTGTTTCCTCGTTTGCTCTCTGATTGTTGTTTCAAGGAACCGGCTGTTTTTCGTTATGTCCCATTGGCCAAGGTAGCATTCAATGCCGCAAAAGAAACTCGGGGCAGTTGATCAACGCCCAGGCAAGGTCGACCCAGACATCGCGCCCTTTCGTCACTGCGGTTTTGGCGTATTCCTCCGCAGCCTTCACGTCGGCCTCCGTCGGAAACCGCGAAAGGATTGTCAGGTAGAGCTTCTCGGCGATTTCATTCGGTTTGCCGCCCGATGAGATCATCGCCCCGAGCTTCGGGCCGGTCTGGAGCTTGCTCTGTATGGTGGCCGAATTCAGCATGTGCAGCCACTGGGTCGAGGCCAGTTCGTTGACGCGCTCGTTTTCCATCCCCGTGGACCGCGCGGAACGGCCGAACAACGCCAGAAAGGAACTGGTGACGCTGCCATCGGCCAACGCCACCGCAGACATGTTTTTTGGAATGTAGGTGAACGGCTCAGGAACAGCGCTGGTGTAAAGATCCGAGCTGCCGGTAATTTCGTTCAGCGCATCGATCAACACCTCGGCCTCCACCCGTCGCAACAGGTAGCTGGCGAAATTGGCTCTTGCTTCCGGTCCCTTGAACCTCGGGATCGAAGAAAACTGATAAGCGGTCGAGGTGAAGATGAGCCGCTTCACATGCTTCAGATCGTAGCCGTTTGAGATCAGTTCCTTCTCCAGGTAGGCCAGGAGTTCTGGGTTGCTGGGCGGGTTGTCCTCCCGGATGTTGTCCGGCTCGTGGATGATGCCGCGTCCCATCGCCCACGCCCAGGTGCGGTTGACGATGGCTCTCGCAAGCCAGGGATTCTCCGGCCGGATCAGCCAGTCTGCAAACACCTCACGCGGATCGCGGTTGGGCGGAATGGTGGTCTTGGTGCCGTCGGGGAAGACGGCCACCAGCGGTCCGTTTTCGCTCAAAGGTTTCGGCAATGCCTGCGCGATCTGGTTGCTGACCTTCACCGCTTTGGAGATGTCGTCTATTCCCGGGGCAGTGCTGCCGGGCATGGCACTCGAGTTGAGGGGATCCCAGAAGACGATCTCCTCCTTCCACTCGCTGGTGGGCTTGTAGCCGACCTGCGAGAAAAACACCGCCATGCCGGCCCGCCGGTCTTTCGGCCAGAAGTCGACCCGCGCGCCCATCAACGCCAACCCCACGGAAGAGGCGATGCCCTCCGGAGTCTTGTCCTGAATGGCGCGGTAGAAGTTGACCGGCCCGACGCGGTAGTTGCTCCCGCTGGAGGTGAGCAGTTCCCGGGCGAACTGGTTGTAGGGCTTGTTCCGGGCGATCGATTCCCACACCCAGCGGTGATAGGCCTGCGCCGCGTTGGGCCAAACCTTGACGGGGAACTCCGCCTTGACCCGCAGGATGTCGCTCCATTTCATCGCCCAGTAATCGACATGCGCGGACCGGTCGAGGAGACGGTCGATCAGGGCGACGCGTTTGTTCTTGTCCGAACTTTGAATGAACGCCCTTGCCTCGTCCGCGGACGGCAGTTCACCAATCAGGTCCAGGAAGGCGCGGCGAACAAACACCGCATCAGAGCAGAGGGCCGGTTCGATGCCCAACGCCTTCAACCTGCCAAACACAATTTCATCAATCCGGTTCGCGAGCTTCGGCGGATCAGAACTTTCCATCAGGTTTGTCACCTGTCTGGCGGCGACCAGCCGGTAAAGGACGGCCTTGCCCTGCTCTGCCAGCGCGCGCTTGTCCTCGGCCAGGTTCTTGGCCGCCAAATACGCCGCCCGCGTTTTTTCCGCCTCCACCTTCAAGGGGGCGGCCGCGGCTTCGGCCCCCTTGGCTGCCTGTTCGTCCGCCATGTGTGTTTGCTTGGCGGCGGCGATCCGCTTCTTGAGGTCCGCCAAAGCATCTTCGGCCGATTTTGTCCGTTTTTGGACCCGCTCCAGCGTCTGCCCGGCGGCGTTGGCCTGAACCACCGCTTGCTCCAGCGTCTTCGCCTTTGGAGCCAGAACCGCCCTGGCCTCATTCGCCACTTTGCGCTGGGCGGCAGCTATCGCTGCGGTCTGCCTGCTTGTTTCATCGAGTTGGATGAATTCCCGGGCCGCCTCCCGGGCTTCCTGGTTCGCGGCGGTCGCGGCGGCCACCTTGGTCTTGGCGTTCGCCAGCGCCTGATCGGCGGCCTTCTTCTGCGTCTCCGCTTCCGCCAGCTTCTGCGCGGCGGCCGCAGCCTGAGCCTGAGCCTGCTGTTCACTCTGCTGGGCTTTGCCCAGGGCGGCCTTGGCTGTGTCGGCCGCTTTGCTCTGGGCGGCAACTTCGTCGGCCGCTCGTTTTTTTTCTGCGTCCGGCTTGGCGGGATCCGCGGAAATCTGTTTCGCCTTGGCTGCGGCCTCCTGGGCCGCCTTCTCGGCTGCCGCCGAAGCCGTGGCGGCGGCGGCCATCTGGGTCCTGGCTTTCGCAAGGGCCTCGTCGGCTGCCTTCTTCTGCGCCGGCGTTTCAGCCAGCTTCTTTGCGGCTGCTGCGGCTTGGGCTGGGGCCGCTTGTTCAGCTTGCTGGGCTTGGGCCAGGGCGACCGGGGCATCAACAACCGCTTTGCGCCTGGCGGCGGCCTGGGCTGCCGCCTGCTGCTTCGCTTCGGCGGATTTCGCGGCCTCCTGAGCCGCCTGTTCGGCCGCCGCCGAAGCCGTGGTGGCGGTGGCCACCTGCTTCTTGACATCCCCCAGTTGTGCGTCGGCCAGTTTCTGCTGCGCCGTCGCCCGCGCCAGCTTCTGCGCCGCAGCGCCGGCCAGGTTCTGCGGGCTTTGCAGCGTTGCCTGTGCTTGTGCCAGGGCCGCCTTGGACTCATTGGCCGCCTTGCGCTTGGCGGCAGCGTCAGCTGCGGCCTGCTGCGTTTGTGCCTCGGACCTGCCGGCACGCCCGGCGACCGCCTTGGCCGCTGCCTCCGCCACCTGGGCGGCCTGATCGGCGGTCTGGGAAGCCGTGGTGGCTGCGGCCACTTGTTTCCTGGCGTTGGCCAGCGCATCGTCGGCTGCCTTCTTCTGCGCTGGAGCGTCAGCCAGGTTCTTGGCGGCGGGGTTGACCTGAACTTGTGCTTGCTGCTCGTTTTGCTGTGCTTGGGTCACGGCCGTTTTGGCCGCATCGGCCGCCTTGCGCCTGGCGTCAGCTTCGTCCGCAACCCTCTTCTTTTCCTCCGGGGATTTTGCAGCCGCAGAAACCGCCTTGGCCGTGGCAGCGGCGTCTTGAGCCGCCTTCTCGGCCGCCGTCAAAGCCTTGGTGGCAATGGCCACCTGGTTTTTGGCGTTGGCCAGGACATCATCCGCTGTTTTTTTCTGCGCCGGAACGCCGGCCAGCTTCTGGGCGACCGCAGCGGCCTGTGTCTGCGCTTGCCGCTCGTTTTGCTGCGCCTGCGTCAAGGCGATCTTGGCCGCATCGGCCGCTTTGCGCTTGGTGCCGGCATCGGCTGAGGCCTGCTGCTTCTCCGCGTCGGAAACCACCTTGGCGTCGGCCTCCGCAGCCAACGCAGCCTGTTCGGCTGTCTGGTAAGCAGTCGTGACAGCGGCGACCTGGTTTTTGACGCTGGCCAACGCCTCGTCGGCCGCCTTTTTCTGCATCTCGGCTTCGGCCACTTTCTTTGGCGCGGCGTTGGCCTGGTTCTGCAAATTCAGCTCACCTTGCCGTGCCCGGTCCAAGGCGGCTTTGGCAGTGTCAGCCACCCTGCGCAAGGTGGCCGCCTGGGTCGTGGCCCGCTTGGCTTCGGTGTCAAGCTTGATGGCTGTCTCGGCAGCGGCCTTCGCCACGGCCTCAGCCTCCTTGGCCGCCTTCTCAATTGCATCGTAAGCTTGCTGCAGTGGGAGCGCGGCGGCCCTGGCGTCGGCCAAAGCCTTGTCCAGCGTGGGCTTGGCGTTGGTCGCATCAGTCAGAGCCTTGATCGCCACGGGCAGGCTGGCCTCGGCCTGCTGCAATTCTTTTACGCCCGGCTCGCCCGCCAAATTCTTCGCATCCGTGGCCTGCTGCCTCTTCGTGTTGGCCGCTTTGCTCGCGTTGGCGTAGGCCACGTCGGCCTTTTGCATCGCGTCCTTCAAGGGAGCGACCGCCGCTTCCGCCGCCCTGGCTGCCTTCTCGGCCAAATCGTAATCGACCTTCGCCTTCGCCTGATTGGCCAGGCCGCGCTTGTCTGCGGCAGGCTTTTCGACGACCGCATACGCCGCCCGGGTTTTGTCGGCTTCCATCTTCAACGTAACGGCCACGGCTTCCGCCGCCTTGGCTGCTTCCTCGTCCGCCAGGTGTGTCTGTTTGGCTGCGGCGATCCGCTTCTTGATATCCGCCAGAGCCGCTTCAGCCGACTGCTTCCCCGCCACGGCCGCAGCCAGCTTCTGCGCGGCGACGTTGGCCTGATTCTGCGCGTCCTGCTGCTTCTGCTGTGCTTGGGCCAGAACTGCCTTGGCCGCATCGGATGCCTTGCGCTTGGCGGCAGCTTGCGCTGCGGCCTGCTGACTTTCCTGATCCAGCCGAATGAGATCCTTGGCCGCTTCAAGGGCCGCACGGTTCGCGGCCGTGGCAGCGGCCAGCTGGTTGCTGGCGTTCGTCAGGGCACCATCGGCCGACTTCTTTAACGCCGTTGCTTCGGTCAGCTTCTGCACGGCGACCGCAGCCAGAGCCCGCGCGTGCTGCTCGTCCTGCCGTGCCTGGGCGAGAACGGCCTTGGCAGAATCGGCGGCCTTGCGTTTGAGTGCGGCTTCGTCGGTGACCAGTTTCTTTTCGGCGGCCGGCTTTGCGGCATTCGCGGAAATCTGTTTGGCACGGGCCTCGGCCTCCTGGGCCGCCGTCTCGGCTGCCTGGCTTGGTATGGCAGCCGCAGCCGTTTGGTTCGTGACGTTCGCCAGAACCTCATCGACGACTTTCTTGTGAGCCGTCGCCTCGATCAGCATTTTTGTCGCGGCGGCGGCCTGGGCTTGGGCTGATTGTTCGTTTTGCCGGGCTTGGGCCAGCGCGGGCTGGGCGTCGACGGCCGCTTTGCGTCTGGCGGCCGCCTGGGCGGCCGCCTGCTTCTTTGCCTCCGCGGACTTCGCAAGATCCTGGGACGCCTTCTCGGCTGCCGCCGAAGCCGTGGTGGCGGCGGCCACCTGGTTCCTGGCGTTCGCCAGGGCCGCGTCGGCTGATTTCTTCAGCGCCTCCGCGTCGGTCAGCTTCTGCGCCGCGGCGTTGACCAGGCTCTGCGAATTTTGCTGGGCTGCCTGAGCTTGGGCCAGAGCCGCCTTGGCCCCCTCGGCCGCTTTGCGCTTGGCCGCCGCATCGTCCGCAGCCTGCTTTTTCTCAACCTCCGGCTTGGCGGCATCCGCGGAAATCTGCTGGACCCTGGCTGCGGCGTCCTGAGCCGCCTTCTCGGCTCCCGCCGAAGCCGTGGTGGCAGCGGCCACTTGGTTCTTGGCGTTCGTCAAGGCATCGTCGGCCGCCTTCTTGATCCCTGCCGCTTCGTTCAGTTTCCTGGCCGTGTCGTTGGCCAGGGCCTGAGCTTGTTGCTCGCCTTGTTGCGCTTGGGTCACGGCGACCTTGGCCGCATCAGCCGCTCTGCGCTGGGTCGCTGCCTGGGCCGCCGTTGTCTTGGCTTCATCGTCGAGCTTGCTGGCCGCGTCGGAGACAGCCTTCGCTCCGGCCTCAGCCTCCTTGGCCGACTTCTCGGCCGCATCGTATGCTTGCTGCGGTGGGAGCGCGGTGGCCTTGGCATCGGCCAATGCCTTGTCCGGGCCGGCTTTGGCGCTGGTCGCATCGGTCAATATCTTGATGGCCGCAGGCACGTTGGCCTCGGCTTGCTGCAACTCTTTCACGCCCGGCTCGCCAGCCAAATTCTTTGCATCAGAAGCCAGCTGTCGCCTGGTGTTGGCCACACTCCTTGCGGTGGCGTATGCCGTGGCGGCCCTTTCCATGGCGGCCTTCAGGGGGGCAGTCGCCGCTTCCGCCTCCTTGGCTGCCTTCTCGGCCAAATCGTAGTCGGTGTTCGCCTTGGCCTCCGCTCCGGCCGAAAACGAGCCGGAAGACGCCAGCGCGAGCACGAGATATGAAATCACCGCTGTTTTCATCACGCGGCCTTCCATGACATTGGATAGTCTGTTTTCAGTTCGCCAATCTTTCCCGGAAATTGAACTCTCCGGTTCGAGGTATTCGCTGGCACGTTACCTCTTTGCGTGCTCGCAAAGCCTTGATATGGATCAAGAGTTTGCTCTCGTTCCCCCACTCAACAGCAACATGAACAGAGTCCACTGGCTGACAGTCTCAGTGGCTCGGAAATCACAGGCCGGCGGCGGCGTCCTGGTTTCAAACAAGACACGGAATGCGACCCAGGAGCGCAGTGAACTGGATCAACTGCGGTGCATCAAAAGGCAAATCCGCACCAGCAGGCCCGCCGGGGCGTCCGGCATCATGTGCGCAATTGCCGGCCGGTGAAACAAGAACGACTTGAAACCATGAAACGAAATATCTGGGCCCTGCTTGTTACTGTTGTCGCGTTGACAGGCGCGCACGCCGCGCCGCCCACCCTGGAGCAGGGATTTCGCAACGTGCCCGATGCGGACAAGCCGTGGGCGTATTGGTGGTGGCTGAACGGGAACGTGAGCAAGCAGTCCATCACCCGCGACCTGGAGGCGATGAAGCGCAGCGGTTTTGGCGGCCTGCTGATGTTTGATGCCCGCGGCTACCACGACGACAAAGACCACGTGGCGGCACCCCCGAGCCGCATGGAGTTCATGGGCAGGGAATGGCGGAAGATGCTGAAGTTCGCCCTCACGAAGGCGGGCAACCTCGGGCTCGATGTCAGCGTCAACCTCAGCAGTTGCGCGGGCGCGCTGAAAGGGCCCTGGGACGTCGGCGATGACGTGCCGAAGAAGCTCGTCTGGACGGCCACCGAAATGCGCGGGCCGAAGTTCAGTTTCGAGCTGAAGAAACCGGAGGGCAAACGCTTCTGGGACGTGGGGGTCATCGGCGTGCGGCATGACGACGCGGCGGCGAAGCTCTCCGAGCAATGGCAGGAAATGGCGTCGAAGCCCGGCACGCAACCGACGGTCACCGAGGTTGTGGATTTCACCTCAAAAGTCGACAAGCAGTCCAGGCTCACGATCGATGTGCCGAAGGGACGCTGGACGCTGCTGCGGTTCGGCTATGTGACAATGGATGGCGACCCCGCTCACCACGGGCAGCTGGTCACCGCGCAGGACGTGGATGTTCTCGACCCGGAAGCGGTCGAGCGTCACTTCAATCGGATGGGCAAGGCCATCCTGGAGGATGCCGGGCCGCTGGCGGGCCGGACGCTGACTCATTTTTACAGCGTCAGCTGGGAGGGGGCGATACCGACGTGGACGCGTGGATTTGAACAGGAGCATGTGAAACGTCGCGGCTACCCGCTGCGCTCGTGGCTCCCGGTGCTGGCGGGTTTCACCGTGAAGACGGCCGCAGAGTCGGAGAGGTTCATGCAGGACTACTACAAGACGCTGGGCGATTGTTTCCGGGACAACTTCTACGGCAAACTGCAGGCGCTGTGCGGCAAGGCAGGCTTGAAGTGGCACTCCGAATCCGGCGGGCCGTGGGATCGGAAGCTGGCGTCGTTCGCGGAGGCGGACCAACTCGCGTATTTGGGCCGCAATGACATGCCCCAGGGCGAATTCTGGTTCACCGGCTCTCCGATCAAACGGCGGCAGGACATGAACCGTCCGCAGGCGATGGCGGCGCACATCTACGGCAAACGGCTGGCGGCGAGCGAGGCGTTCACGCACATGGTGCAGCACTGGTCGGCCTATCCGGCGGCGCTGAAACCGTTCGGGGACCTTGCCTTTTGCGACGGCGTCAACCAGTTCGTCTGGCACACCTTCACCGCATCGCCCGCCGAGTTCGGCAAACCGGGCGTCGAATATTTCGCCGGCACGCACATCAACCCGAACGTGACTTGGTTCCCGCAGGCGGGCGGATTCCTCACCTACCTCGCACGCTGCCAGTTCATCCTGCGTCAAGGCCTCCCCGTGAACGACGTCTGCGTTTACACCGGCGACAAGCCGTATCAGCACTGGGGCCGCGGCACGAACTGGAGCACGCGCGCGACGCTTCACCTGCCGCGGGGACTCAACTACGATCTGCTCACGACCGAGGTCCTGCTGGACCGGCTTACGGTCAGCGGCGGCAACCTTGTGCTGCCCGACGGCGTGAGCTACCGCCTGCTCGTGGTGGACCTCGATGAAGAAACGGCCCTGCCCGCAGTGCTGCGGAAGATCGCCGGGCTGAGAAGCTCCGGCGCAACGGTCGTGGTGGGCCAGCGCAAGCCGCAACGCGCGCCGGGACTTTCAGGATATCCCGCGAGTGACAGGGAAGCGCAGCGCCTGGCGGACGGGCTCTGGGGGAGGCCGACGACGCTGGATGAGGCGATGAGTGCGAAGCGCATCCTGCCCGACTTCGAGGGACCTTTTGATTACACGCACCGCCGGATCGCAAACGACGACATCTATTTCCTGGCCGGCAAGGGCACGGTGGAGTGCGTCTTTCGCGTGAGCGAGAAACGGCCGGAGCTTTGGGATGCCGTCAGCGGCAGGCTGGGCGTTGCGGCCAGCTGGCGCGCCACCGACGACGGACGGACGGCCGCCACGATCACGCTGCCGGAGAACGGTTCGACGTTCGTGGTCTTCCGCACCTCCGACCAGCCGCGGACGATCGCACCGCCCCCGCCGCCTACGGAGATGGCGTTGACCGGGCCGTGGGAAGTGCGCTTCGAGTCGGGCCGCGGCGCGCCGAAGTCCGCTGTCTTCGATCAACTTGTCGCGTGGGACAAACACACCGACCCCGGCATCAAATACTTCTCCGGCAAGGGCACGTATCACAAGACCTTCGAGATGACCGGTGAACAGGCCAAACGTCCGGTCCGGCTCCAGCTTGGCGAGGTGAAATACATCTGCGAAGTGCGCCTCAACGGCCGGGATCTCGGCGTCGTGTGGACCGATCCGTGGGCGGTTGATCTGACAGGCTCGGTGCAGCCGGGCCGCAACGAACTGGAGATCGCGGTGGTCAACACCTGGGTCAACCGCCTGATCGGCGACGCCGGCCTTCCGAAGGAAGAACGCATCACCAAGACCAACGTCTCGCTTCAGCCGGGCAAGCGGACTCTCAAGGCCTACCAGGGCTTTGCGGCCGAGGATCCGCTGATGCCATCCGGTCTCCTCGGACCGGTGCGCCTGGAATTCGATCAATCACAGAAGCCATGAAGACCACCCGACGGGAATTCCTGCAAACCACCACCGCGCTCACCACCGGAGTCCTGGGCGGCTGTTCCACGCCCGCACCGGCCGCCGCGCCGCGCCCGGCAAGAATCATCGACACCCACACGCACTTCTACGATCCGTCGCGCCCGCAAGGCGTGCCGTGGCCGCCAAAGCAGGACGCGGTGCTCTATCGCACCGTGCTGCCGAAGGACTACCGCGCGCTGCCGGTGCCGCAGCCGGTCAACGGCACGGTCGTCGTCGAGGCCAGCACCTGGGTTGAAGACAACCAGTGGATTCTCGACATGGCGGCGCATGACCCGTTCATCCTCGGGCTGGTCGGCAACCTGCCGCTCGGCACGCCGGGATTTGCCGCGCACCTGAAGCGCTTCGCGGCCAACCCGCTCTTCCGCGGCGTGCGCATCCGCGACGGCTCTTTTGAGAAGCTGCTGGGCGAGCGTGCGTTCATCAACGACCTGCGGGATGTCGCCGAGCGCGGTCTGAGCTTCGACGTGCATTTCCCGCCGTCGTGGGTCGAGCCATCCATCCGGCTCGCGCAACTCGTGCCAAACTTGCGGCTCATCATCAACCACGCCGCCGGTGCCGACGTGACAGGCAAGGAGCCGGGGGCGGAGTGGCGGCGGCTGATGGAGAAGTTGGCGGCGCATCCGCAGGTGTTCATGAAGGTCTCCGGGTTGGTCGAAGGCACCAAGCGCCGCAAAGGCGACGCACCAGCCGACGTGGACTTCTACCGGCCGGTGCTTGACATCTTGTGGAAGCTTTTCGGCGCGGACCGGCTGGTTTACGCCAGCAACTGGCCCGTGAGCGAATACAACGCGCCGCTCAACCGTGTGCAGCAGATCGCGATGACCTACTTTGCCGAGAAAGGCCAGGCTGCGCTCGACAATGTGTTCTGGAAGAACGCGCAGGTGGCGTATCGGCTGGCTGAACGAAAGCGTTCGTAGGCGACACGAGGCGGGAGCGCGCACTCTTGTCTGACCCGCGTTGAAACACCCTCGCCCGGCCCGGGTGGGAGATGAATGCAGAGAGAGCGACTTCCATTGCGACCGCCGCTTGGCGGGCCTTTCGAGTGCGAAAGGCCACCAGAGCTCCAGTCCTCCGGCCTCAACCGACCCCATGAATCCTTCTCGCGCATCCATGGCTCATCTTCCTACCCTTCACCGACCAGCAGTCTGGCTTGAAAAAACCAGCGTCTGAAAATCGAAAAGAAAAAAACGTCATGAATCCCAGCACGCCAAAAACTGGACGCCCATCATTCACTCAACTCCAAAAAGTAGTCCCCAGAGGTTCGCTGGAAAGGTGCGGCCCCGACTCCGGCCGGTGGGGTGAGGAACAACCGCACACCGCGCTTAAGGAGGCGACGAGCGGGTGGCGGGCGATAAAAAAGGTCGTGGCATTGTGTCTG
>JBAYGL010000125.1:0-11555 GCA_041666725.1 Limisphaerales bacterium | reverse complement strand
GGCGGCGAGCCTGGCGTTCAATGCGTCGAACTCCTTCGTGGCCATGTAAGCCTCGCCGCGCACTTCCAGCAGAGCGGGCGGACGCTTCGCGTCGAGCTGGAGCGGAATCGAGCGGACGGTGCGGAGATTCGTCGTGATGTCGTCGCCCTGCCGGCCATCGCCGCGCGTCGCGCCGAGTGCGAGCCTGCCGTCGCGGTAGTGAACGCTGATGGAGACCCCGTCCACCTTGGGTTCGAGAATGTAGCTGACACGCTCCCTGCCGAGCTGCTTGCGAACGGTGGCGTCGAACGCGCGGAACTCCTCCAGCGTGCGCTCGTCCTGAAGGCGGTTGCGCCGTTCGCGGTCCGGCTCCTCGTCCTTCGTCGGCAGGTCGGACGCCTGGATTTTCTCCAGCGAGAGCATCGGTTGTTCGTGCGTGACACGCTTGAAGCTCTCGCTCGGCGCGCCGCCGACGCGCTGGCTCGGCGAGTCCGGCGTGACGAGATCGGGAAACTCCTTCTCCAGCGCGAGAAGCCCGGCGTAGAGCGCGTCGTATTCACGGTCGGAGATCGCGGGCCGCGCCTCGACGTAATACGCGTGGTCGTGGCGACGGATTTCGTCGGCAAGCTGGGCGTGGCGCTGGGCAGGTGACATGGCTTCGGACGGCGGAGATTGACCGACGACCGGGGGCGGAGACAAGCGTTTGGCGCGAAGGCGATCAGGCCCGAGGCCTTGAAACGGCCAACCTCACAAGCGCGCCCTTCACGTCGAAAGGCGGCTTGTGGCCGGACCGCGCGACATCACGGCCGGTCTGACTCCGGGCACTTGGGTGCCGAGAGACTGCAGCCGGTCACTTCGTTCCGCCGGGGATGATCTCCCAGTGCTCGCCGAAAAAGCCGGCGGTGGCGATGCCGCCGGGGAAGCGCGAGCTGACCGGGACGTTCAGGTCGAAGATCGCGTAGTCCGGCAGCTTGGGCACCTGGCGCGCGTTGTTGAGGTAGTCGTATTCGCGGAAGGTGAACCCGCTGTTGAGCACGACGTATTTCTTAGGGTTGAGCGGGTTGGGATAAATCAGCGCCGGAACGTGCTCGGCGGCCGGGTAGGTCAACGCGCCGATGCGGACGTGCTGCGCGTCCCAGCGGACGGGCAGCCGGTCCAGGATGCGCGCGAGAAGCCTGTTGCTCGCCGGATCGCCCCAGAGGACGAGGTTGTGCTGGGCGATGTCGGCGTCGGTGATCGCGCTGTCGTCCTTCACACGGGCGTCGCCGCGATACTGCCGCCGCCAGTGTTCGATGGCGTGCTTCATTTCGGTGTCGGCCCATTTGCCGACGCGCGGGTTCAGCGGCTGGCCCGTGGGGCGCACCATGAGGAAGCTGTCGAGGAACGCGTCGTCAATCGGGCCTTGCAGGCCGTGGAGCTTGTGCAGGGAAATCTCGTCTGTGCCGCTGGCAAGCGCCCACTTGCCACCAAGCTTGCGGAAGCGCGCGGTCCACGACTTGTCGGTCTCGACCAGCGGCGCTTCGAGCTTCTGATTGTCGAGCATCACGCGCGGGGCGCTGCCCTGCACGAGCTGGCACGACCCGGCGGGAAAGATCAGCGAGAGTGCGGAGACATTCGCGGTTTTCAGGCGCACCATGTTTTCGGACAAATCCACCGTTGCGTCCACGCGGGCGCGGTTCCAATGCTCTTCGAGGCCGTCGAGCCGGACCCAGTGCGACTGGTTGTAGCGCAGCGTCCAGGTGGTGAAGCGCACCCTTTCCGGCGCCGGATCCTTGCCCAGCGCGACGATGCTGTCGATGCGGCGGTTGATCTCCACGATCGAGTCCGGGTGGTAGCGGTGGGGCGTCTTGTCCGGGCCGATGATGTGCGTGAGGCTCATGTTCTCGGCGGCCAGCGCCTTGGCCATCATGTCGGCGGCCTGCTTCTGCGAATCCGCCTCGCCGCTGTAGGCGACGGTCGGGAGGTTGAAGAGGTTCACCGCATAGTCCGTGCAGTCATACATGTGCCAGAGCTTGCGCTCGAACCATGCGGGCTTGACCTCCTCCTTCTGGAAGACCTTGAGGAAGTCCGGCGTCTCGCTGAAACCCGCGCCCGGTGCCGCCGCCGCCCACACGCCGGGATAATGCACCGCGAACTGCCAGCACGCCGCGCCGCCCATCGAGAAGCCGCGCACCACCAGCCGCCGATCATCCACCGGATAATACTTCCTGGCGTGCGCCAGCGCCTCGAAGAGGTCCTCTTCACCGGCGAGCTTGTTCGCGCAGCAGTAGCGCCCGTAGAGGTGCAGCACCAGCGCGCCGGGCGGGACGAACTGCCCGGGCGACTTCTGCCGCTGATCGAGGAAGGACAGTTCCGACAGCTTCTCGCCGCGGCCGTGAATCCAGAAATCCAGCCGCAGCGGCGCGCCGTCGGGCGCGAAGTTCGGCGGGACGACCAGGCCGTAGGGCTGGATCGAGCCGTCAATCTTCGACTGATAGGCGCGCACGACGAGGCCGGTCTGCGAGAGCCACGGGGCCTTGCCCTCGCGCAGCGCCTGCGCGCGCTCGCCGCCGCGCTTGAGCAGGTCTCGGGCGGTGGCGACCTCGTTGGTGGAATAAAATTCGTCGTGCCGCAGCGCCCAGTCCACGGCCTTGTGATAAATCTGCACGTCGGGCAGGAGCTCCAGCAGCGCGGCCTTGTTCTTGAGCGAACCGCGCAACGCCTCGATGTTCTTCGCCAGCGCGGCGGCCCCGGCCTGGAGTTCCGTGCGGGCGGCCTCGGAGATTTTGACACCCTCGGGCGGGACGCGTCGGACCGATTCGGCGAGGTTGTCAGCCGGGCCGTCGGCCAGGGCGGAGAAGGTAAGCGCCAGCAGCGCGGCGAGGCGGAGTGATGTCTTCATGCGGATAAACCGACGATGACAACCCCGCGTTTCACGCAAAGTTTTTTGTTCAGCGCAGGGCGGGCATCTTGCCGGCCTTTGCGAGCCGCCATGCTCGCGATGAGAAACCTTAACCCGCGCGTCTGGGACGCGCGGCGGCGAGCGGATGCCCGCCCTACGCTTGCATCGTCCGGGCGATGCTGTTCCACCAGACATCGTGCAGCTCGGTCACGGGTGCGGAGAACTCGCCGGCGGCAGTCTTCACCGTCAGCGCGTCACCGCCCACGGCGCCGATGCGCGCAGCCGGGACGCCCATGAGTTTCGCCCGTTCGATGACCTTCGTCGCGTCGAGCGGCTTGCAGGTGATGACCACGCGGTTCTGGGTCTCGCCGAAGAGCAGTGCGTCGAGGCGAGTGTCCTTCACTTCGGACAAATCCACTGTCGCGCCGACGAGCCGGGGCGTTTCGCGCGCGGTCTGCTGGGCGATGCAGCTCTCGGCCAGGCACACGGCAAGGCCGCCTTCACTGCAATCGTGCGCGCTCTTCACCGCGCCGGTGTAGATCAGCCCGAGCAAGGTCGAGTGCAGCGTCTGCGCCACGGCCAGGTCCACGCGCGGCGGGAGGCCGTTCTTCTTGCCGTGCAGCGTCTGGAGATACGCGCTGCCACCGAGGCCTTGCAGCGGCTCGGCGGTGTCCACGGGCGCGCCGAGCAGGATGATGGTGTCGCCGGCGTCCTTGAACCACGAGGTCGTGATGTGCTCCGGCTTCTCGATGAGGCCGACGACGGCGACGGTGGGCGTCGGGTCGATCGCGCCGAGCGCGCCGCGCTGGTTGTAGAGCGAGACGTTGCCGCCGGTGACGGGCGCGTTGAAGGCGCGGCAGCCCTCGGCGAGGCCGCGCACGGATTCCTTGAGCTGCCAGAAAATCTCCGGGTAATGCGGGTTGCCGAAGTTGAGGTTGTCGGTCGCTCCGAGCGGGGCCGCGCCGGAGCAGGCGAGGTTGCGGCACGCCTCGGTGATGGCGGCCTTTCCGCCCTCGTAGGGATCGAGATAGACGTAGCCGCCGTTGCAGTCGCAGGTGAAGGCGACGTATTTGTCGGGAAGTTGAGAGTTGAGAGTTGAGAGTTGAGAGCTTCCCGCTTGCTTCGCCGCATACTCCGCCTTCGTGATGGGCAGGCTGTCGCCCTTGATGCGGATGACCGCCGCGTCGCTGCCGGGGCAGACGACGGAGCCGTCGCGGACCATGTGGTCGTATTGGCGATAGACCCAGTTCTTCGAGGCAATGGAGTGATTGGCCAGCAGCTTCTTCAAGTCGCCCGCTGCATCCGTCGTGTCCGCGATGCCATCGAGGCGGAACGCGCGGACACCTTCCATGTAAGCCGCTTCCTTCGACTCGCGCTGATAGACCGGCGCTTCGTCGGTGAGCTTCTTGGCCGGCACGTCCACGACGACCTCGCCGCCGTGGCGCACGACCATCTGGCCCGTGTCCGTCACGACGCCGATCTCGGCCCACGGCAAATCCCACTTGTCGAAAATCTTCTTCACCTCTTCCTCGCGGCCCTTGTGGACGACGATGAGCATCCGCTCCTGCGACTCGGACAACATGATTTCGTAGCTGCTCATGTTGGGCGCGCGCTGCGGCACCTTGTTCAGCTCGATCTCAATGCCCGTTCCCGCGCGGGCCGCCGTCTCGCACGTCGAGCAGGTCAGGCCCGCCGCGCCCATGTCCTGCATGCCGGCGACGCAGCCGGTGGCGAGGAGTTCGAGGCACGCTTCGCAGACGAGCTTCTCCATGAACGGGTCGCCCACCTGCACCGCGCCGCGCTGCTGCTCTGCGGATTCCTCGGTCAAGTCCTGCGAGGCAAACGCCGCGCCCGCCAAGCCGTCACGTCCGGTGGCCGGACCGACATAGAAGACCGGGTTGCCGATGCCGTGCGCCGCGCCGCGCGTGATCTGGTCGTGGCGCAGGACGCCGAGGCAGAAGGCGTTGACCAACGGATTGCCCTCGTAGCATTTGTCGAAATAGACCTCTCCCGCGATGGTCGGGATGCCGAAGCAGTTTCCGTAGTGCGAAATGCCGCTCACCACGCCGGAGAAGAGCCGGCGCACCTCGGGATTCGACAGCTCGCCGAAGCGCAGCGAGTTCAGCGCCGCGACGGGCCGCGCGCCCATGGTGAAGATGTCGCGGATGATGCCGCCGACGCCGGTGGCCGCGCCCTGGAACGGCTCGACGGCGCTGGGATGGTTGTGCGACTCGATCTTGAACGCGATGGCCACGCCGTCGCCCACGTCGATGATGCCGGCGTTTTCCTCGCCCGCGCCGACGAGGATGTTGGCGCCCTTCGTCGGGAAGGTCTTCAGCACGGGCCGGGTGTTCTTGTAGGAACAGTGCTCGCTCCACATGACCGAGAAGATGCCCAGCTCGGTGTAGCTCGGCGCGCGGCCGAGGATTTCGAGGACTTTTTGGTATTCCTCCGGCGTGAGGTTGTGCTTGGCGACAAGCTCCTGGGTGATGGCGGGTTCGGTCATCGGCGAATCAGTTCAACGGTTCAAAAAACGCGGCGAGCATGGGCAGTCCCGCCGGGGGCGGCAAGCAAATCGCAAGCGATCTTTTCCCGGATGCGGCGTCCCGAAGCAAAAAGTGCCCTGATGAAGCGATTGCATCCCGTAATTCTTTGCCTCCGGCCACCGCCGCCACGTCGCTCAGGGCACCCCCTGAAATCGTTCAAGCCGAGCGCTGGTTAAACAGCAAAGACGCAAAGGAGCGAAGGAAGAGGATGCAGCATTGCGGTTTGTCACCGCGCCCGATTCGCGCCTTCCCGCCTTCGCTCTTCAATTCCGGCAGTTTCCCCGCCTTCCGTCGTCCCGCCGCGCATTGCCTTTCTCCTCCCCGCCGCTACCCTCGCCGCATGGACAAACGCCCCCGGCCGTCCTCCAACCCGGAACTTGAACGGCGCATCCGTGACCTCATTGCCGCCAGGGGCGGCGGCAACAACGAGGATCTGGTCACCGACCTCATCGAGCAGGCGCTCAAGCTCCTTCGCGACGTGGAGGACCGCGGCGACGTGCGCGTCATCCAGACCGCCGTGCGCGAGCTGCGCTACGCGTTCAAGCTCTTCGCGCCCTACGCCGGCACGCGCAAGGTCACCATCTTCGGCTCCGCACGCACGTCGCCGGACTCCGTCGAATACCGGCAGGCGGTCGAGTTCGGGCGGAAGATCGCCGACGCGGGCTTCATGGTGATCACCGGCGCGGGGCCGGGCATCATGCAGGCCGGACACGAGGGCGCGGGCGCGGAGCGCAGCTTCGGCGCAAACATCCGCCTCCCGTGGGAGCAGTCCGCGAACCCCGTCATCGCCGAGGACCGGAAGCTCGTCACCTTCAAATACTTCTTCACCCGCAAGCTCATCTTCATCCGCCACTCGGACGCGCTCGCGCTCTTCCCGGGCGGCTTCGGCACGATGGACGAATCCTACGAGGCGATCACGCTGATGCAGACCGGCAAGAGCCAGCTCATGCCCCTCGTGCTCGTGGACAGGCCCGGCGGCACCTACTGGAAGACCTGGGATAAAAACGTCCGCGAACACCTCCTCCGCAACGAACTCATCTCGCCCGAAGACCTCGGCTTCTACCACATCACCGACAACGTGGACGAGGCCGTGCGCCACATCGCGCGCTTTTACCGGAACTTCCACTCCACGCGCTTTGTGCATGACCTGCTGGTCATCCGGCTCAAGCACCCGCCCACGCCCTCCGGCCTGGCGGCGCTCAACGAGGACTTCGCCGACATCATCACCGGCGAGCCGTTCCACGTCATACCGCCCACCCCGGAAGAGGTCGAAGACGGAGAACTTCTCGATCTCCAGCGCCTCGCCTTCGGCTTCAACCGCCACAGCTACGGCCGCCTGCGGCAACTGATTGATGTGCTGAACAACTACTGAGTGAACAACGGAGTCGGGGCCGCCTGCTCTCGATCTTGGGTTCGCCATGCCCGAAACGCACGCTGCCCTTCCTGGCTTGAGCGCCCGCGCCATTTGGCACCAATGACGGCGGCTGTTCCGCAGCCCCGTTCACGGGCGAAGCCGGAAGACCTTCACGCCGGGCCAGTCGGCGCGGAACGGGATGCCCAGCGTGCGGATGTAGGAAAGGTAGATGAGATCGCCGTGCAGCGAGAGGCCCCACGTCGCCTGCGTGTCCTCCACGGTCCCGATGACGCCGGTCTGCCGTGGGCGGGCCGGATCGGAGACGTTGACGGCCACGAGGTCGCTGCGGCCGGCGGACATCAGCACGGTCTTGCTGCGCGCGTCGTAGGCGATCTCGTTGGCGTGCCCCGGACTGGAGAACCACCGCAGGCCGTCGGGCTTCGGGTTCCACGGGTTCCACCACGAGATGAGCTTGATCGCGCGCGGATTGGCGATGTCCAGAATCTCCAGCCCGACATAATCGGCGGTCACGTAGGCGAGCGAGCCGTCGAGCACGAGGTTGTTGTAGGCGCGCGGACGGCCGTTCATGGCCGGGTTGGAGAAGCGCCCTATCTCAACCGGCTTGCCGGGGTCCGCGACATCCAGCACGCGCACGCCGCCGGCATCGTAGCAGAGGAACAGGAGGTTTTTTTGAAGCGCCAGCCCGCGCGCGTTGATCTTGCTGCGGTCGGGCCGGGCGTCAGGGAAGGCCGGTTCCGGCACGAAGCGCGACTTCACGCTGATGGCCGCCGGGTTGCCGATGTCGAGCGCGATGACTCCGTTGCCCATCGCCGCCAGAAACGCCGTGTTCCCGCTGACGACGACCGCGCCGCCGGCTCCGTTCGTCTGCGTGTCCTTCCACACACCGGCGACGCTGGCCTGCGCGGGGTTGCTGGCGTCAATCACCGCGAGGCCGGCGGTCTCGCGCTTGCCCCAGTGGTTGCCCAGCGCGAGATAAACGCGCTGGCCAGACTGCGCGAGACTCATGACGTGTTGCCCGCCCAGTTCGGAGATTCGGATGGTCCGCACGAGCCGGGGCGCGTCCTTCACGTCGTAGATGCGCAGCCCCGCTTCCTTGGCGGCGAGGTAGAGGAACGGGCGGTTCCCCGCATCGTGGATCATCGTCATCGGCATCCCCACGCCGGCAAAGGGAATGTCGTGGAGATGCTCGAAGCGCGGCCCCGCCGGTGGCGGCTTGCCCTGGGCGGAAGCAGCCACCACCAGGGCGGCGGTCGAGCACAGCCCGACCACGAAGCGAATCGCCGAGGAAATAACCCGGAACCGCATACGCCGATGGTGACGTAGCGGGCACCCCTCGGCAACACCGGCGAGCCAAATCAGGCGGAAGACTCGCGAGTCAGATGAACTCGTTGATCAAGTTCTCCCGGAATTCCTGGTGGACGCCTTCGAGCTTCGGCTCGCCGTGCTTGAGCGCGCGGGCTTCAAGCTGCTCGAAGCCGGCCTTGCCCTTGCCGGGCCGGAGTCACGGCGAGACGGCGCGGTAGAAGCGACGAGACAGCCCGGCTGCGGAGGCGTCCGGCACGGTGAGGGGTGAGCTGTAAGTGAAGTTCGTCAGGTCAGTCCAGCTCGCCGGCAGCAGCGTGGAACTGTATTGAATGCGATAGGCCCGGTTGTTCTCCCCGGTGAACGAAAGCGTCAAGCCCGTGCCGGGCGAGTAGGCGTTGATGCCCAGAATGGCGTCCTGCGGGACGCTGATTGCAGCGCCGAAAATTCCCTTCGAACTGTCGGTGAAGCTGGCCTGGAAGGTGAAGAGGCCCTGGTTAAGGGAGCCGGTGTTCAGGCTGAAGCTGCTGACAGCCTTGCCATCCAGCAGGGCGTTTTTGTCCACCAGAAGCTCGATCACCCCGCCCTGAAGCTTGTAGATGCTGGTGATAAAATTGGTGCCGCTGGCGGTGAAGATGAGCACCCCGTTTTCATACGCGAATTCGGTGAAGCTCGTGAAGAGACCGTTGGTTCCGCCCGGGATCGCGGTCGCCGTGCTCACGAGCGTGGTAATGGCCCCGCCGCCCGCCGGCACGGCGAAGATGCCGCGCACCGCCGGGGTCGAGATGAGGTCATACCCCACAAAAACGACGGTGCCGCCGCTCAATCGCGGCGGGCCTTGAAAGCTCCTGAACGTGTTCGTGAAACCGGGGATGGTCTGGTTGGTCACCGCCAGCAGCGAGAGGACGTTGTTGGAGAAGCTGAAGATGCCCTCGCGCTGGTTCAGCCCCGAATCAAACGCCCAAAACGCGATGGCGTCATTCTCATGGGCAAGCTGGCTGCTGAAGGCCAGCGTGCCGGCACCCCCCGGAAAGGTGACGGTGTTCGTGTCGAACAACCGCGTGAGCGTTCCGGCTGAATACAGAAACGCGCCGCTGTAGAGGCCCCCCGCCCCGAAACCGAAGAAGGCGACCTTCCCGCTGTGGACCGCCGGCTGGCCAAAGGAGGTGAACTTCACCCCCGACACCGGGGCCGCCGTGTTGGTGTTGGCAATCAGCGCGGGCGTTGCCCCGGAGAGCAGGTAGAGGCCGGGCATGCCGCCGGCGTCCGTCCCGTGGAACGAAAAGTTCGTCGTGTCCACGCCGTAGGCGAAGAAGGAGTAATTCGTGAAGTTGCCCGTGCCCCCCGGCGCGGCCGTGCCCGTGTCCACCAGCTTCGTCAAGGTCGTTCCATCGAACTTGTAGAAGCCCACCTGCCCGCTGCTCCCCTTGCCATTAAAAATGCCCACGTCTTTGCCGGAAACCGCCGGCCGGAAATCGGTGAAGGCACCGCTCCCGCCCGGGATGCTGGTGGTGGTGTCCGCCACCTTCAGAAACGTGACTTGGGCGGAAACGGAAGCAGCCGTGGCGAATGCAAACGCTGCGATGGTGGACAGCTTCAGACGGCTCAGGCAACGGAGGACGGGCGTCATTCTCATAAAATCGGCCCGACTCCGTAGCCGAATTCGGCTTCCTTGGCAAACTCAGATGAACTCGTTGATCAAGTTCTCCAAGAACTCCTGCCGGCCGCTCTCCAGCTTCGGCTCGCCGTTCTTCAGCGCGTGCGCTTCGAGCTGCTTGAAGCCGGCCTTGCCCTTCTCGATGTCCCGGCCGAGGCCGCTGTCCCAGGTGCGGTAGCGGTTCTTCACGAAGGCGTCGAGGCGACCGTCGGCGCGGATGGCGGCGGCGATTTTGAGGCCGCGCGCGAAGGCGTCCATGCCGCCGATGTGCGCGTGGAACAGGTCCACCGGCTCGAAGCTCTCGCGGCGCACCTTGGCGTCGAAGTTCACGCCGCCGGTCTGGAGGCCGCCGTATTTCAGGATGCTCAACATGCACTGCGTGGTGAGGTAGATGTCCGTCGGGAACTGGTCGGTGTCCCAGCCGAGCATCAGGTCGCCGGTGTTGGCGTCAATGGAGCCGAGCGCGCCCGCCGCGCCCGCGACTTCCAGCTCGTGGTGCATGGAGTGGCCGGCGAGCGTGGCGTGGTTGGTCTCCAGGTTCAGCTTGAGATGGTCCATCAGGTCGTATTCGCGGAGGAAGTTCAGGCACGCGGCGGCGTCGGAATCGTATTGGTGCTTGGTCGGCTCTTTCGGCTTAGGCTCGATGTAGAACTGGCCCTTGAAGCCGATCTCCTTTTTGTAGGCCACGGCCAGGTGCAGAAACTTGGCGAGGTGCTCCAGCTCGCGCTTCATGTCCGTGTTCCAAAGGGAACTGTAGCCCTCGCGGCCGCCCCAGAACGTGTAGCCTTCGCCGCCGAGTTCGTGGGTGACTTCGAGGGCTTTCTTCACCTGCGCGGCTCCGTAGGCGAAGGCGTTGGCGTCGCAGCTCGTGGCGGCTCCGTGGGCATAGCGGGGATGCACAAAGAGCTGCGCGGTGCCCCAGAGGAGCTTGATGCCGGTCTTCTTCTGCTGGGCCTTGAGGAGCTTGGTGATGGTGTCGAGGTATTGGTTCGACTGCCTGAGGTTCGCGCCGTGCGGGGCGACGTCGCGGTCGTGGAACGCGTAGTAAGGCGCGCCGAGCTTCTCGCAAATCTCGAAGAAAACGGGCACGCGGGCCTTGGCGAGGTCGAGACCATCGAGGCCTTTTTCCCACGGGCGCACCGCCGTGCCCCAGCCGAACATGTCGGCGCCCTGGCCACACATGGTGTGCCAGTAAACGACCGAGAAGCGGAGGTGCTCGGTCATCGTCTTGCCCTCGATGACGGCCTTGGCGTCGTAGTGTTTGAAGGCGAGCGGGTTCTTGGACTGCGGGCCTTCGTATTGAATCTTGGCGATGTCGGGGAACGCGGCGGGCATGGTGTCAGAGGGTCGTTTGCTGGTTGGCAACAGTGCGGCGGCGACGTGCGACGCCGACGCAGATCGGAGGGAGTGCTAGAGGAATCATTTTCACCGCGCAAGCCCGGACTCCGGTGAAGCCGCTTCCGACCCAGCGTCCGCTCACAGGAGCGCGAACCCCGGCAGGCGAGTGAAAAGAGGGGCGCGGTCGGAACGAGGAGACCCGGAGTTGCGGGCTCTTCAAACCCAGCAACAAACCGCGCGGGCACAATCCGCACAACGTGAAAGCAAAGCGCACCCCGCCCGCCGATGGACTTCAGGTTGGCCATGCCAACCCACCTGTCCCTCAGCCGGAACGATGCAGTAGAAGGGCGAGGGGCGCGGCGTTCACGCCGCAGGAACGTCCGGCTGTCTGTGTGTTCGCGTCTCTGCCGGCGTTTGCGGAGGATTGCACCGTTTGGTTCGTCCGCGCTGCCGGCCCGGGAATCCGTCGATCTCCTT
>JBAYGL010000124.1:0-11655 GCA_041666725.1 Limisphaerales bacterium | reverse complement strand
GAATTCGGTCTCAAGCCCGTCGCGCCGTGGCTGCTGGCGTTGCGCCCGACCAAGGACGCCGCGCCGCGCGTGGACCTCGGCGACCTCGGCATGGAGATTTCGATTCTCGAAACGGACGTGCTGCCGCTGCGGCTCAACGCGCTGGATGACTACGGGGTTCGCGAGGCGGCGGTGAACACGGAAATCGTCGCGTCGCTCGACCCGACGAACACGCCGGCAATCTCGCAGTTCAGGAAGCCGGCGGCGGGTGCCCAGGAGCGGCGCTTCACGAACACCTTCATGTTCAGCCCCACGGTCATGCGCATCCCGGCGGACTCGATCGTCGAGGTGAAGGGCCTGGCCACGGACTTCCTGCCCGGTCGCGAGCCGGCGGAGTCGGTCACGCATCGCATCAACATCGTCGGCCTTGCGAAGCACGCCGAGCTGGTGCGGCAGCAGCTCGACGCGCTCTTCGCGCAGGTCGAGGAAGTCACGCGCAAGGAGGAGGCCATCTCCGCCGCCACGCGGGAGCTGATGGGATTGCCGGAGGCAAAACTGAAGTCCGACGAGGCCGCGAAGAAGGCCGGCGAGCAGGCGGACGAGCAGGCGCGCAACGCCGCGCAGCTCGATCGCATCGCGCAGCAGGGACAGGACATCGTCCGCGAGGCGATGCGCAACCCGACGCTCACGCAGCAGACGCTTCGCGAGTGGACGCAGAACCTCGCGCAGATGAAGTCGCTCGCGCAGGGGGAGATGAAGGACGCACAGCAGTCGTTGCAGAAGGCGCAGGAAAGCAGCGCCGCCGAGCAGCGCGCGGACGAGGCGACCAAGGCGCTCGATGCGGAGGAGAAGGCGCTGGAGAAGTTGCAGGCGCTCCAGAAGAAGATGAACGACGGCCTCGACAACCTGCAGGCGCTCACGCTGTCGCAGCGTCTGAAGAAACTTTCCGAGTCGGAACAGGGCCTGGGCGAACAGCTCGGCAAGGTGGTGGGCGAGACGATCGGCCTGCTGCCGCGCGAGCTGCCGGAGCGCTACAAGAAAATCAACGCGTCGCTGGCCGGCGACCAGGGCGGCGTGAAGGCCGAGGCCGAGAAGGTCGTGGCGGAGATGAGCCGGTTCTTCGACCGGACGCAGCGGACGAATTACGGCGAGGTCGCGTCGGACATGAAGCAGGCGAACACCGCGAACGAACTGGACCGTGTGCGCGGATTGATTGATGCGAACATCGCGATGGATGCGATGGGCAACCTGACCACGTGGACGAAGCGTTTCGGCGACTGGGCCAAGAAGCTGGAGCCGCCGGAGGAGGAGAGCCAGGGCGGCGGCGAGGGCAAGGGCCAGCCGAAGGACGACAAGCTGCTCAGGATGCTGATGGCGGCCATCCGCCTGCGCGCGGGCGAGTCGAGGGTGTGGCAGCAGACGATGCTGCTGGAGGAGGAGAGGGCGCGCAACCCGCGCCACGCCGAGGGCGCCGTGAAGGTTGCGGAGCAGCAGAGGACATTGCGCGGCGACCTGACGAAATTGCAGATGGGCAACGACATCGAAGAGGCGAAGGAGTTCCTGCTGGACACGCAGGACGGCATGCGCGACGCGGAGACGGCGCTCTTCGACAAGCTGACCGGCGAACCGGCGCAGAAGCCCGAGAACGCGGCGCTCGCGCACCTGAGCGACCTCATCAACCTCATCAACGAACAGGCGAAGCGGCAGAAGAGCAGCAGCCAGCAGCAACAGCAGATGACGCAGGCGGAGGCCGAGATGATGATGCAGATGGCCCGGCAGGAGCAGCAGATCGGCATGAAACCCGGCCAGCAGCCCGGCCAAAACCCCAACGGCGGCACGACGGACAAGGCCAGCGCCGGCACAGTTGGCGATGCGCGTGGAGCCGAGGCGGCAGCGCGCCGCACCGGCAAGGGCAGCGGCGTGACGCGCCAGGTGCCGGCGGAGTTCCGCGAGGCGCTGGAGAATTATTTCAAAGCCGTGGAGGCGAAGCCGTGAGCGCGAAGCAGAAAGACCCGCTGGCTTGGTATGTGCCGCCGGAGGTTTTGCTCTGGCTGGATTTGTTGGTCATGTCGCTCATGGCAGGACTCGCCATGAGCTTGAGGACTGCCTTCTTCGCTGTCCGGCGTGGTGGCCCGACATTCGTCTTGCTGACATTCGGGTTGGTGTTGGTTGGCGTTCTGCTCCTGTTCTTCGCGCGCCTGCCGCTCTACCGGCAGCGGCGGTTCCTCACATTCGGCCCCGGTCAACTGGCAGGCGTTCATCGCCGACTTTATTTCGCGGCCTACGTCTGTTTGGGTTTCGGCGTCGTGATGATGTTAGCGCTGATTTGTTGTCTCTGAATCATGACTGGCACGCCGCTAACCACTCAACTTGGATCCTTGCCAAACGGAGTGCTCCGAACATTGGTCATTCTTTGGTCATTGGTCATTGGTCATTGGTCATTCCGCGAAGCATCCGCCCAGCAGCTCTTCGTCGAGAAGTCCGATGCCAGCCCGGCCGCGATTGACGTGATGTATGTGAAGGGCTTGCAGTATCTCGCCAAGACGCAGTCGGCGGACGGCCTGTGGGCGGATCCCTACGGACGCCAGCCGGGCGTGGTGGGCTTGTGCGTGGTGGCGATGCTCGCACACGGCGACGATCCGAACGTGGGGCCTTACGCCGTGTCCATCCGGCGCGGGCTGGACGCGATCCTCAAGCAGCAGAACAAGGACACCGGCTACCTCGGCAACTCGATGTATAACCACGGCTTCGGCACGCTCGCGCTGGCGGAGGCCTACGGCGCGGTGGATGACGCGCGGCTCGGCCCGGCGCTCCAGCGCGCCATCAACCTCATCGTCGCCTCGCAGGCGCGCAATCCGCACGGCGGCTGGCGCTACTCGCCGGAAAGCTCGGACGCGGACACGACGGTCAGCGGTGCCCAGATGGTGGCGTTGTTCGCCGCGCGCAACGCGGGCCTCGCAGTGCCGGAGGAGGCGATTCAGAAGGGACTCAAGTATTTCGCGAGCTGTAAGACCCCGGAGGGCGGCTACGGCTACACGGGGACGAGCGGCCCGAACGCCGCGCGCTGCGCCATCGGCGTGCTGGTGCTGGCGCTGGCCAAACAGAAGGACACGGCGGAGTTCAAGAGCGCGTGGCAGTTTCTTCAGAGTGCCGGCGCCGAATCGCACTACCAGCAATACTTCCTCTACTACGGCGCGCAGGCCTACTTCCACGCATCGCCCGACGCGTGGCGCAAGTGGAACGCGGCGAACATCAAGTCGCTCGCCGCCACGCAGAACAAGGACGGAAGCTGGGACGGGTCGTTTGGCAACTCGTTCGGCACGGCGGCCTCGCTCCTCTCGCTCGCGCTGAACTACCGCTTCCTGCCGATTTATGAGCGTTGAGGAATGACCAATTCCCAATGACCAATGCCCCCAATGAATGCCCAAGCCCCAATGACCGGATCGCGGCATGGTAGGGCGAGACTCTGTCGAGCCGTCGAAACCGCCACAGGCGGTGCGAGTGCAGCGAGCTTCTCCGCGAACTTGAAGAGATGCTCGCTGTGCTCGCCTCGCTCCGCTCGCAATGGGGCTCGACGGAGTCTCGCCCTACCGGGAATGGTCGCCCACCATTGGTCATTGCTCATTCTTTGGTCATTGGTCGTTGGTCATTGGTCA
This sequence comes from Limisphaerales bacterium, assembly GCA_041666725.1. Lineage (GTDB taxonomy): Bacteria > Verrucomicrobiota > Verrucomicrobiia > Limisphaerales > SXTU01 > SXTU01. Next base: position 8,020 of record JBAYGL010000124.1, on the reverse strand, counting down.
TTCGCGCAAAGCAACCTTCCTCCCGCCACCGTCTCCTTCCTCGACGGTTCGTTTCTGCGCGGAGAGGTCGAACTGCTGAACGGCGAGACGCTCAAGTGGCGGCATCCAAACGCGCGGCTGCCCATCGAGTTCAGCACGACGAACCTGAACCTCATCCGCCTGCCGGCGCGCGTGATGGACCTGCCGGCAAACGGCGGGCCGGTCTGCCGCGTGAAGCTGGCCGGCGGCGACGAGTTTGAGGCGCGGCTGCTGTCGCTCGACGGCGACGGCTTCGAGGTGGAGACATGGTTCGCGGGCCGGCTGCGCGGGGCGCGCGCCGGGTTGGCAAGCCTGGCCTTCTACGGCAGCAGCCAGTCCGCGCTCTACGACGGCCCGCGCGTGGCGGACGAATGGCGGATCAGCACCGGTTCCGGCGCCCTCAACCGCGTCGGGGTGGAGCTCATCGGGGCCGACCACCCCGCCTTCCGACAGGTCGCCCCGCCTGCACCGCTGGCTGAGATCAAAATGGAGCCCGCTCCGCAGGAACGGGTCGTCCGGCTCAAGGCCGAGATCGCCGCCCTCAACGACAAGGTCGCGCCCGATGTGAAGCTGACGTTGGAAAAGCGGCTCAAGGAGGCGGAGGATCTGGCGGCGAAAGCGCCGGAAAAGGCCGCCGCTGCCGCCAACATCATGCGGATGGTCGGCGCAGCGCAGAAGGCTGCGACGGTCAGGGAGTTTCTCGCTTCAAACCTGGTGCGCTCGGCGGCGGACGCCGGCCAGACTTCATCGCGGATACTGGAGGCGTGGTTCGCGGAGTTTGACGACGCGGCCGGGCTGGTGAAAGGCGGGGCGAAGGAAACGAGTTTCAGGACACGCATAAAATCAGAGGCGGCGCTGCTGGGATATCGCTTGCTCAGGACGCTCGGGCCGGGAGTCGGCGAGGCCGAGGCGCTCGTCCTGGACCGGATGCGCGCCCGGGCGGCGGATGACGTGGGAGTTGTTGACGTGGCCGTGCGGGCCGTTGTGGAGGCGCAGGCGCAGGCGCTCGCCGGGGCTCGGGCAAAGGTGCTGGGCGCGCTGGGCTTGAACAATCTGAACCTCGCCGCCGGGGCCGAGCCGTTTCTGGCGGGGCGGGCGGCGGCGAACTCCGGTCCCGGTCCGGCCGCCGCATGGACTTTCCGGGACGGCGCGTATTTCTCGACCGGCGTGGGCACGCTGGGGCGCGAGTGCCTGCTGCCCACGAGGGCGCGCATCGAGTTCGATCTCGCGTGGAAGGGGCAGCCTTACTTCCGCTTCTCGTTTTTCACGCGCAGCACGGATCACTTCGACTTCAACGACGGCTGGCAGTTTTACACCTCGTCCTCGGGCCACATGTATTCGATGCGCCGTCCGGGCATGGGGGCCAGCAGCTCCTCCGGCGCGCGCGTCCCGCAGCTGCTCACGAAGAACTCGGTGCGCCTCACCTTCCTCGTCAACTCGGAGACCGAAACCACCGTCCTTCTCGCCGACGGCGAAAAAATCCACGAATGGAAGGGCATGGGATCGCCGGGCAACGGCACGGGCATCGTCTTCTACAACTACAACGTCAGCTCCCGCGTCCGCGTCAGCGCCATCAGCATCGCACCCTGGGACGGGCGCGAGCGCGACGCCGCGATTCCCGACACCGAGCCGGGCAAGGCCGTTGAAGCGCCGCCCCCGGACAGTGCGGTGGTTGAATTTGTGAACCGTGACCGGGCCGGCGGCACCCTTCACGGCATCCGCGACGGCCGGCTCACGTTCAGCCCGGCGGGCACGCGGATGGATATCCCCCTGTTGCGCGCGGCGGTGATCACCTTTCCGGCGGATGCAGCGCCGGAGCCGCCAAAGAGAGGGGGCGTTCAGATCACGCTGCATCGCGGCGAACGGCTCACCCTTGCGCTGGAGAAATGGGAGGCGGGGGAAATCATCGCAGTCAGCCGGATCCTCGGGCGGCTGAAGCTCAGCCCCGAATCCGTCCGCATGCTGCGCTTCAACCTGTCCGCGCCGCGAGGTTCGGCGGATGAATGGAGCGGCCCGTGAAGCCATCTATTCCCGCGCCTGTGATACAGTGTTCAGTGTTCAGTAATCAGTGTTCAGTAACCAGTCAGCCGCCGGACGCCGAAGCGCGCCCGGTTCGCCGCACTGAATACTGGAAACTGAATACTGATTACTTCCTCCTCCTCGCCGCGTTCCTGCTTTCCACTGCGCTCCCGCTCCCCGCCCAGCCCTCCAACCAGACTTCCGTGCCACGTCCGGCACCAAAGGTTCTGACTCCCCCGCCCGGCCAGGCTGAGATTTTTGCCCCTCTCCCAGGCCCGGCAGTGCCTGGTGGAGATGTGTTTCAGTTCCTAGATGGCTCTCGGCTGCATGGTTCCTTGCAGGCGATTGACCCCGCCAGCATCCGGTGGAAGCACCCGGCCTCCGCCGCGCCCATCGAGTTTTCCTCGCGCAACGCGCACCTGATCCGCCTCGCGCAGGCCGCACCGCCGCCGGCTGCAGCCAGCGCGCATCCCACCTGCCGCTTCCGCTTCCTCAACGGTGACGAACTGACCGGCAACCTGGTGTCGCTCGATGCGCAGCACATCGAGCTGGAGACGTGGTTCGCCGGAAAGCTCCGCGCGCCGCGCACCGGAGTGCAGTCGCTTGCGTTTCTCGCCCGGGGCTTTGCCACGCTTTACGACGGACCGGAAAACCTCGACGGCTGGGCCACCGGGCCGACGCCCGGCGCGTGGCAGCTCCGCGACGGAGTGCTGACCGCGGGTGCGAACGCCTTCATGGGCCGCGACCTCAAGCTCCCGCCGCAGGCGCGCATCGAGTTCGACGTGGGCAGCGGCGGCGCGCTGAACCTCTACTTCAGCCTGTATACCGACGCGGTCGAGCGCTTCAACTTCGCGAGCAGCGGCTACCAGTTCAACCTCGGCCTGGGCTACGTGAACCTGATGCGCGGGCAGGGCAACTTCGGGATGCAGCACCTCGGCCAGGCGCAGATTCCCGTGCCGTTTCCCGGGAAGAAAATGCACGTCGAAGTCCGGGCCGACATGGCCGCCGGCACCCTGACGCTGCTCGTGGACGGGAACGTGGTTCAGCAGTGGAATAATCCGAGTGCCGCGAAGCCGGAGCCGGCGCTTGAGCCAAACCTGCCGCCCACGGTGGCCGAAGCGGTCCGCGCCGCCGCCGCCGCGCGCGGGCCCGCGCTGCCGGGGACGGGCCTGTCTTTTTTCACGCTCAACAGCGGCATCCAGCTGAGCGGCATCCGTGTTTCGGCGTGGGACGGACGGCCCATCGAACCGGAGGTGCTCGCGACGAACTTCACCGGACAATTCGTGCGTTTTGCCAACAAGGACCGGGCGAACGGACAGGTGGAGACGATCCGCGACGGCAGGCTCGCGTTCGTGCCGACCGGAGGAATGCGGCTGGAAGTGCCGCTGGCCCGCGTGACGCAGATCGTCTTCGCCCCGGAGCAGCCGGCGGCGACGAACCGGCCGGCCGGCGAGACTCATGCGCGCCTGAGCAGCGGCGAGACCATCGCGCTCACGCAACCGCGCTGGGAGGGACGCCAGCTCGCCGGGGTCAGCCCACACTTTGGCCCCCTGCAATTCGACACGCGCTGGGTGCGCGTGCTCCGCTTCAACGCCGGGCGCGAACCCGCCACGCCCGACCTGCCGTTTCTCGGCACGGACGCCCGGCAATTCTTCGAGCGATGAGAAACGTGTTTCGTGTTGTGCGTTCCGTGCTGTGCGCCGTGGCTCGCAGGCGTCCGGCCCCATTCACGCTGTCCTCTCCCTCTCCCTTTGCGGAGCAAGGGGAGAGGGCCGGGGTGAGGGGTTGCGCGCGGCGGCGTTGGTGGCCGCACCCCTCATCCGGCCTCCGGCCACCTTCTCCCCTCGCTCTGCGAAGGGAGAAGGCCACGCTTCGCCCGCCTTCACTAATCACTAATCACTTCCCGCTCCGCCTCTTCACGTCGGCAGCATTGCTTCTGCTTCTCGCTGCCAACGCCTTCGCCGCCCCGCCTCCCCAGGCCATCCTCTTCCGCAACGGCGACATGCTTGCCGGCCGGCTGGAGTCCATCACGCCGGCGGACGGCCTGCGCTGGCGGCATGTGGACGCGGCGGCGGCGATCCAGTTCCAGCCCGGTGCGCTGGCGGAAATCCACCTCGGCACGCAGGCACAGCCGCCCGCGCCCGCGCCGAACTTCTGCTTCGTCCGCCTCACGAACGGCGACGAACTCTCCGGCAATCTCAAGTCGCTCGACGAACAGCAGCTCGTGCTCGAAACGTGGTTCGCCGGGACGCTGACATTGCCGCGTCCGCGCGTTGCCAGCCTGCGTCCGGCGGGGCCGATGCCGCGCACGATCTTCGCCGGCCCGGACGGCATCGACGGCTGGACGATGGGCAGGACGCTGCCCGGCAACTTGAACCCCTCGCAGTGGCATTTTGTGAACGGCGCCTTCGTCGCCTCGCAGCCCGCGTCGATTGCGCGCGACGTAAAGCTGCCGGCAAGTTCCTCGCTGGAGTTCGATCTTGCCTGGCGCGGGCAGTTCGCGCTGGCCATCGCGCTTTACACGGATTCGCTGCAGCCCGTGCGGCTCGCGCAGACGGCGGAGGAACCGCCGTTCGGAGGATTCTACAGCCTGCAACTGAACAGCTACTCCACGCAGCTCCTGCTCGTGCGGCACAAGGAGGCGGTGCGCCAGCTCGGCATGGCCGTCATCCCCCAGCTCCAGCAGACCAACCAGGCGCACATCGCCATCAAGGCCGGCCGCGAGCAGAAGACCATCTCGCTACTCATCAACGGCGTGCTGGTGAAGCAATGGGTGGACACCGAGGGCTTCGGCGGCGAGGGCACCGGCATCCGGCTGGTGAACCAGCAGGGGCCGCTGCGCCTTGCGAACCTTCGCATCAACGAGTGGGACGGGCGGCTGGAGGAAAACACCGCGCAGCCCGTGTCCAACGAGAAGAATGACGTGGGCCGCCTCATCAACCGCGACACGGTGGCGGGCCGGCTGGTGGAGATGAAGGACGGGAAGCTTCGGTTCGCCGTCACGGGCAGGCCGGTTGAAATCCCGCTGGACCGCGTGGCCCAGGTGGACTTCGCCACCGACCGGAGCCCGCCCGCCTCCGTGCAGGCCGGTGACATCCGCGTGTTTTTCGTAAACCGTGGCAGCCTGACGTTCACGCTGGAGAGCTGGACGGAGAAGGGCGTCCGGGCGAGCAGCGCAAATTTCGGGAAGGCGGAGTTCGCGCCCCGGGCGTTCAGCCGGATTGTCTTCCAGCCGCAGCCGTAGGAGCAGGATCAGGATTATGAGCAGGACGAGACGCGCGGAGCGGCAATGCTTTCTTGCTCCCGGTCCTGATCCTGATCTTAATCCTGCCCTGGCCCGATGAAACTCTACTTCCTCCGCCACGCCGCGGCGTTGGACGGCGCGGATGACGCGAAGCGCCCGCTCTCCAGCACGGGCTGCCGTCAGGCGCGCAAGCTCGGGCGGTTCCTGCGCCGCAGCGGGATCGCCTTCGATCTCGCGTTCACCAGCCCTCTCGTGCGGGCGCAGCAGACCATGGCCATCGTGCTCGACATCACCAACGAAGCGCATCCGCTCAAGGCGCAGGAAACCCCGGCCCTGCTGAACGAAACCGACGCCGACCTCTTTTCGGACTGGCTCGTCCGGCTCCCGGAGGCCGGTCATGTGCTGCTGGTCGGCCACGAGCCGTCGCTCTCCGCACGCGTGCGGCGGATGCTGGGTCTGGAGCGCGTGAAATCGCTGGAATTGTCCAAGGGCGCGGTCGCCTGTGTGAAAACAGCCGACAAGCGCGTCGGGTCGCTGAGTTTCCTCATCACACCCAAGTCGCTCGGCGTGGGAGGCGGCCGGCCGGCATGAACCAAGCACATTCATTGGAACAACCACGGAACACGCAGAACACGCGGAAAGGCGAACGACAGTTTTCCCTTTTCCGTGTATTCCGGGTGTTCCGTGGTCCATCCCTCCTCAGCCAGCATGAACCCAGATCTTGATGCGGAACTTGCGCGCCTCGTCGCCGAACTGGGCGTGGAGAAGTTCCGCCGCCACATCTTCCTCTGCGCGGACCAGACCAAGCCCAAGTGCTGCGCGAAGGAGGCGGGCGTTGAATCATGGGAATATCTCAAGCGCCGGTTGAAGGAGCTCGGGCTCGTCGGCCCGCAGGCGCTGGTTTATCGCACCAAGGCCAACTGCCTCCAGGTCTGCGCGCGCGGGCCCATCGCGGTCGTTTATCCCGAGGGCACCTGGTATCACTCCTGCACCCCGGAGGCGCTGGAGCGCATCATCCAGGAGCATCTGATCGGCGGCCGGCCGGTGGCGGAGCTGGCCTTCGCCCAGCACCGGCTGTGAAGTCGGGGGGCGAAGAATCAGGGCGATGTTGCCCGCGCGACAAATTTAGTTTGCTCCCGTCCCGCTCCGCTGGCGTCATCAGCCCGGCATTTTCCGGCGCGCCAAGAGTCCGCGCCGCAGGCAGCGACATTGTTTCTCCTCAACATGGACAGTCTCCTCATCAAGGGCGGCGTCCCCCTCCACGGGGACGTGCACATCAGCGGCGCGAAGAACGCCGTGCTTCCCATCATGGCCGCCACGCTGCTCACCCGGGAGCAGTGCGTCATCCGCCATGTGCCCGACCTGAGCGACGTGAAGTTCATGGGCAAGATCCTTGCCTCGCTCGGCGCGGAGGTGAAGTTCGACGGCGACACGCTCACCGTGCAGGCCGGCCGCATCAAGGGCCACGGCGACTACGATCTCATCCGCAAGATGCGCGGCTCGATCTGCATCCTGGGCCCGCTGCTGGGCCGGCTGCGCAAGGCCGACGTCTCGCAGCCCGGCGGCTGCGTCATCGGCACGCGGCCCATTGATCTGCATCTGAAGGGGCTTCGCGCGCTCGGGGCGAAGATCGAAATCGAGGAGGGTTACGTCCGCGCCAGGGCCCCGCGCCTCACCGGCACGGAAATCTTCCTCGGCGGCCGGGCCGGTCCCACCGTGCTGGGCACCGCGAACATCATGAGCGCCGCCGTGCTGGCGGAGGGCGTGACCATCATCGAGAGCGCCGCGTGCGAGCCGGAGGTCACCGACCTCGCGCAGTTCCTCAATGCGATGGGCGCGAAGATTCAGGGCGCGGGCAGCCCCACTCTCACCATCACGGGCGTGAAGGAACTTCACGGCGCGGAGCACGAGGTCATTCCCGACCGCATCGAGGCCGCGACGTTTGCCATCGCCGCCGCGATGACCAACGGGGAAATCACCATTCACGGCGCGAAGCCGGAGCACTTGAACGCGGTGATCGACAAACTGCGCGAGGCCGGCGTGAAACTGGAGCGGCGCGGAGCGGCGCTGCTCGTCAAGCGCGGCAGCCGGCTCCAGCCCGTGGACGTGACCACGCTGCCTTACGCCGGTTTCCCGACCGACGTGCAGGCGCAGATGATGGCGCTCATGTGCCTCACGCCCGGCATCAGCATCATCACCGAACGCATCTTCGAGAGCCGCTTCGGCCATGTCGCGGAACTGGGCCGGCTGGGGGCGGACATTTCCATCGAGGGACCAAGCGCGATTGTGAAGGGCGGCAAGCGTCTCAGCGGCGCGCCCGTGATGGCGAGCGACCTCCGCGCGAGCGCCGCGCTGGTGCTGGCCGGCCTCGCCGCGAAGGGCACGACGCAGGTCAACCGCATCTACCACCTCGACCGCGGTTACGAGAAGATTGACGAAAAGTTGCGGAAGCTGGGCGGGCGCATCCAGCGCATTGAGGAAACGTGACCGGCTTCGGGCAGGGCGCCTCTTCGCGTCCAAGCCCGGCTCACGAGGAAGGCGGACGAGGACGAGGCTGCTCGTCGCCGAAGACGCGGAAGAACCAGATGGCCTCGTAGCGCGGGAGCCGGTCTTTCGCGTCGCCCTTCATCCCGCCACGGAGCACGATGCGGACGGTGTCCAGCAGGATGAACAGGTCGAGGAACAGGCTCATGTGCTTCATGTAGTAGAGGTCGTATTCGAGCTTCCACTTCGCATCCT
>JBAYGL010000123.1:0-11768 GCA_041666725.1 Limisphaerales bacterium | reverse complement strand
GCGACGCCGAGAGGCTTACTTCCGTGGCAGCCCTTTCCTGGCGACGCGGGTTTTGATGGCCGCCAGCTCGACAGCCGCCGTCACGTTTCTGACGACATCCCGATTGAACACGCTGGGCACGATGTATTCGGGGCTCAATTCCCGGCGCGAAATGCAGTTGGCAATGGCTTTGGCCGCCGCGAGCTTCATGCCTTCCGTAATCCGTCGGGCGCGCACGTTCAATGCACCCCGGAAAATTCCCGGAAACGCCAGCACGTTGTTGATCTGGTTCGGATAGTCGCTTCGACCGGTCGCGATAATCCATGCCTTCGATGCCGCTTCTTCCGGCATGATTTCCGGGACCGGATTGGCCAGCGCAAACACAATCGGTTTCGCGGCCATGAGTCGCAGCGACTTCGCCGCAATCAGTCCCGGCCCCGAGACGCCAATCAAAACATCCGCCTTCTTCAGGGCCGCTTCGACCTTGCCGCTCAATCCGCGCGGATTGGTGGTGGCCGCGAGCTGCTTCTTCGCTTCATTCAAGTCAGTTCGCGTGCGGCCGTTGATGATGCCCTGCCGGTCGCAAACGATGATGTCTCTCACCCCGGCGTTTTGCAGCATCACGGCGATGGCCGTGCCCGCCGCGCCCGCGCCGAGAATCACAATCCGCAGCCCGGCGAGCGGACGACCCGACAGGCGCGAGGTGTTTAACAGCCCCGCCAGCACCACCACCGCCGTGCCGTGCTGGTCGTCGTGGAACACCGGAATGTCCAGCCGCTCTTGCAGCCGGCGCTCGATTTCAAAACAGCGCGGCGCGGAGATGTCTTCGAGGTTGATGCCGCCAAATCCCACCGAGAGGTTGGCGACGGTGTTGATGATTTCTTCCGTCTCTTGAGTGCGCAGACAAATGGGGTAGGCGTCAATGCCGCCAAATTCCTTGAACAACATCGCCTTGCCTTCCATGACGGGCATCGCGGCTTCCGGGCCGATGTTGCCAAGGCCCAGCACCGCCGAACCGTCGCTGACCACGGCGACGGAATTGCCTTTTATTGTCAGTTGCCAGGCTTTGGCGTGCTGCTCCGCAATGGCGGAACACACCCGCGCCACGCCGGGGGTGTAAGCCATCGAGAGCGTGTCACGCGTCGTCAGGGGCACTTTGTTCTGAATGGAAATCTTCCCGCCAAGGTGCAGCAGAAAAACCTGATCCGAGACGTTGACCACGGTGACATCCTTCAGTTTGCGGAGGGTTTGCACGATGGTTTCCATGTGCTCATGGTCGCGCGCCCGCACAGTGACATCGCGCGTCATGCGTTTCGCGTCGGGATTCACGATGTCCACCGCGCCGAGGTCGCCACCCAGCCGGCCGATGGTTTGTGTAAGCTTGGCGAACATCGCAATGCGGTTGGGATAGGTGAGCCGCATGACAAAACTGTAGCTGACGGAGGGATTGGGGTGGGTCGTTTTCATAAGCCTACGATTGAATAATCGCTGCGCCCCACGGTAAACCGCTGTCGAAGGCCTCCAAAAGCACCAATTTCAAGGCATGGGCGGCTACTGTAGGGTTCTTTCAACGGGTTGGATTCATGGGTTTTCACGCCGCGGCCCGCCATGCCCCGATCACCACGTTGGCCAGACCAAAGAGCGTGCAGAGTTGATGCCCGTTCTTCGCCAGCCCTCGATGCCGCACCTTCCGGCGCCCGAAGATGTTCTTCAGGATGTGGAAGGAATGTTCCACGAACGCCCGCACGCCGGCCTTGGCCTTCTCACCCGCCTTGAGCGCCGCCTTCTCTGCGCCTTGGGCCAGCGCTTTGATCTGGCCGCACCTGCGCAACATCTGCCAGAACTGATTCGCGGGCTTCCTGGGACAGCCGGAAACAGCCGGAAAGAGGCGGAAGAAGTTGGCGACCCTACGGGGATTCGAACCCCGGTTACCGCCGTGAAAGGGCAGTGTCCTAACCGCTGGACGATAGGGTCGGCCTCGGACGGCGGTGATTAAGGCCGGGCAGATGCTGCCTTGTCACGCCAAAATTCCACGGAGTGCGACTTGCCAAACCCGACGCCGATGGCGGAACACCACGCCTCGCGGGCGTGCTGAATTATTGCGCTCGTTTTTCCAGGAGATACGCCAGCAGATCGTTCAACTCCGCCGCTGGCAGCGCCTCGAGGAAGTTCGACGGCATCAGGGAGGTTTCCGTTTCGCGGCGCTCCTTTACGTCCGGCTTCGGCACGCGGGCCTCCTGACCGTTCGCCAGGGCGTAGATGAACGCGCCGCCCTCCTCGCGGCGTTGCAGGCCGCTCACCGTCTCACCGTCCTTGAGCACAAAGACCGTCGTGCGGAAGGCCTTGTCCACATTCCTGTTCGGATCAAGGACGTCTTCGAGCAGCCGTTCCAGTCCACGCCCGCCAATGCCATCGAGCTGAGGTCCGACCAACGCGCCCTTGCCCTCCAGCTGGTGGCACACGGCGCAAGCTTTTGCGAAGACCTCCGCCCCCCGCGCGGCGCTGGCCTGCGCGGGGTTGAACCCGGCGCGCCTTGCTTCAATCAACCTCTGCAACTGCGCGTCAGCCGGCGGGAGATTCTTCACCAGCGCGGCGAGCCGCGCCTGCGCATCGCGAGCGGGGCTGGCCCGCAGGCGGTCTGACAATGCCCGGTCCTGCAGAATGCCCGCGGGCACGCGTCCGGCCTCGGCGGCTGCCAGCAACTGTTCCGCGCCCGCCGCCGTGCTCACGAGCGCGGCGGCAAACTTTGTCTGCAAGCGCATCGGTGCATTCGTCAGCGCGGCCACGACCACGGCGAGGCCGCGCGCGTCCGCCTGCTCGCCGAGCTGCGCCGCGAGTTCCGCGCGCAACGCCTCCGGTTGAGCGGCATTCCGCATCAGAGGCTCCACGCTGGGCAGGGCTGCGGTTGCGTTGAGCGCGAGCCACGCTCGCCCGGCGGCGGCGCGGACGGAGGCATCCGTCGCATGGGTGAACAATTTTGCCACCGCCGGCTCCAGCGTCGCCAGCTTGAGGGACCGCGCGAGTTCCGCGCCGGTCTGCTGGCGGCGGGCGACAGCCTGAGTGTCCTGCAAGGCCAGTTCGGACAGCGCAGGCGCAAACCGTCCGAAGGCCAGCCACGCATAAGCCCTCCCGGCGTCGCCATCGGTGACTTCGAGGTAGCCGCGCTGACCGGCGAACTCGGCGAGATCCCAAGTGACGAGCCGGGCGGTGTCGTTGCGCGGCGGGAAGGTTTCGCGGAGAACTCGCGTTTGGAGCGCGGCGTTCACGCCGCTGGCGGCAGCTTGCGTCGAGGCGGCCTCGGACTTTGCAGGCGCGCTCTTGCTGACGGACGATTCGGCGGCCTGAAGGCCGCGCTCCGGTGCGAGCCGCAGCCGCACGAAGTTTTTCTTCCCGGCAGGCTGGCCGGGGAATCCATCGTGGCCGCAGAGGTAGAAGGAGAGTTGTTTCGGCAGCACGAACACCGGCGAACGCAAGATGCCCGTCAAGGTCTCGCCGTGCGGGAGGCTCGACATGAGCCGCACTCGCTGGCCGTCGGTGCAGTTGCGTTGTTCGAAGGCGAAGGGGTTGCGGCCCGGCTTGTCTGGGCTCAGAGGCACGTAGTTCCACGTCGCCTGCGGGGGCGCGGCAGCGAGGAGCCCGCCCGCGAGCTCGGCACCCCATGCGTGCAAGTCCGGCGGCAGCGTGCCGCTGCGCGAGGCCAGGCCGTCTTGCAGGGACTTGAACAGCGCGGCCTGCGCGTCGAGGTCTGAGGCGAATTGTGTTTTCGCGAGATTGGCCACGGTGGTCAGCCTGGTATCTGGCGCGTAGCGGGCGGCGTGGGTGATGTAGCGGGCGAGAACCTCGGGTGGTTCGGTGTGGGTTTGGACGTGCTGGAGGAGGAAGGTTGCCGCCTCGGCGTTGGTCACGCTCGCGGCGACAGTCGCGAAGGCGCGCGAATCGACGACGGAGTGCGGCTGGCTGGTCAGCTTCGCAAACGCGCCGGGCAGGCGAAGCTGCTCGCGGAGGGCGAGGCGCACGACGTGGGCGAGATGGGTGTCCTCGGCAGGGACGCGCTGCTGCAAGGCGAGGAGCGGGGCGAGGTTGTCGGCGTGCGGATTCGCGGCGAGGGCGTCGGCGGCAGCGCGCTGGACGTGGGCGGACGGGTCGGCGAGGGCGGTGCGCGTGGCGGCGCGGAGCGCGGAGCGCCGAGCATCGCTCGGCAAGCTGGTGGCGCTGCCACGTTCGGGCCGAGCAATGCTCGGCGCTCCTGCGGCGGTTTGCAGTCCGCGCTCGGTGAGGATGCGTAGAGTCTGGACACGGTTTTCCTCATCGCCTTCTTCTAACCCTTCAATGAGGGCCACATCGTCAAACCCACCGACACGTTGCAGATACCATTGCCAAACGGCTGAATGTTTCTTGCCCTTTGCCGCGTCCGCTGCCTTGAAAACCCCTTGGGCCAATTCCCCGAATGAACTTGCGTCATGCAAATTGGTCCGCACGAGCGCCTCTTCAAGTGCCAACGTGCGGCGCACTGCATTTGGGGAGAGAAGTTCTCGGCCTAGCTGTTCAACCCAAGACGGTTTTTTGGGGGAAGTAGGTCGTTGTTCAACCGGAACCAGCTTGAGCCTCCTCACGTCGGCTCCTCCGGGCGGGACAATGCGCCAGATGCGACCGCGCTCACGGTCGCGGCCGGGGTGGAGCAGCGGGACTTCATAGTGGCCGATGATGCGGTTGTAGAAATCCGCCACCCACAGCGCGCCGTCAGGTCCGAATTGCAAATCCACCGGGCGGAACCACGGGTCGTCGGTGCGGAGGAAGTCGGGCAACTCTTTCCCCTTGCTGGTGCTGCCGGTGAAGGTGATTTCGTCGCGATTGATGCGGCTGGTCATCACGTTGCCGATGAAGATGTTGTTCTGAAACTCGGCGGGCCACGCGGGGTCGCTGATGTAAACGATGCCCGCGATGGCGGTGCTGCCGTGCGAGTGCTGGATGGTCGTTGGGCCGAAGCCAAGGCCGTCGTGCGGGCGGCCAAAACTCGGATAATGTGCGCCGCGCAGGAGCTGGTAGATGGGCGAACTGTGGCAGTCGGCGGAGTAAAGATTTCCGAGCGGGTCGAAGCAGAGACCGAACGGGTTCACCTGCCCGTGGGTCCAGTGTTCGATGCGCGAGCCGTCGAGTTTGAAGCGGTAGATGTTGCCGGAGGGGAGAAAGATTTCGTGGCCGTCGCGCCCGTGGACGCGGGACTGGTTGTTGAAGCCGTGCGTGGCGTAAATCCAGCCGTCGAGGCCGCGCCGGAAGCTGGCCTGGTTCCCGTGCGTGTCGCGCGTGGTGTCAAACGGGCCGTAGAGCAGCTCCTTCTCGTCGGCGACGCCGTCGCCATCCGTGTCTTCGAGGAGGTAGATGTTCGGGATGGACCAGACGACGCATTTCCAAGTCAGGGGCTGGGGTCTGGCGTCTGGTGTCTGGGGGTCGGGCTTCGTGGCTTTGCTGGCGGTGGAGCGGAACGGGTAGAGGCCGATGGGAATGTTCAGGTTGGTGGCGAAGGTTGTGACTTTGCCGGCGCGGCCGTTGTCATCGAAGTCCGAGAAGATGCGGATGGTGTCGCGGGCCGTGGCGTTGTTCGTCGCGGCGAAGGGATACTCGCGCGACTCCGTGACCCAGAGCCGGCCCGCCGAGTCGAAGGCCATGTTCATCGGCTTGCGAAGGTCCGGCTCCGACGCGACGAGCTGGATCTTGAAGCCGGGCGAGAGGTGAAAGGTTTTCTGTTGTTGCTCAGGCGGAAGCGGCTCGGTGGTGCGGACGTTCTCGGCGAAGACATCCTTGGCGGGCGCGGCGTAGATGCCCGGGAGGAGAGCCGACAAAAGCAGGACCAGCGGAAGGAGCAGCGGCTTCATGCGATGCGGGCGTTATGCCGGAAGCGGTTGCGGGTCGAAAGGAAAAGTTCGCACGCCGAAGCGAACGCGTTACGCTCCGGCCACACCTATGGCGACCATCGCAGTGCTCGGCACAATGGACACGAAGGGCGAGGAGCACGCCTTCGTGGCGAACCTCATCCGGCAGCGCGGACATCAGGTGCTCGTCGTCGACACGGGCACGCTCGACGCGCCCAAGCTCAAGCCCGACGTGACGCGGATCGAAGTCGCGGCGGCGGCGGGCGTGGACTTCGCGGCGCTGATCGCGCGCAAGGACCGCGGCGAGGCCGTCGCCGCGATGTCGAAGGGCGCGCCCATCGTGCTCGCGAAGCTGGCGGCGGAAGGACGCATCGACGGTGTGATCTCGCTCGGCGGCGGCGGCGGCACGGCCATCGGCACGGCGGCCATGCGCGCGCTGCCGATTGGCTTCCCGAAGGTGATGGTCTCCACGCTCGCCAGCGGCAACACCGCGCAATACGTCGGCGTGAAGGACATCGTCATGTTTCCCGCCGTCGTGGACGTCGCCGGCATCAACCGCATCTCTCGCCAGATTCTCACACGCGCGGCGGGGGCCATCTGCGGGATGGTTGAGTTCGGTGTCCCGCCTTCAGGCGGCTTGGGGGACCGGCTGAAGCCGGGACAACCAGCGGAGGACAAGCCCATCATCGTCGCCAGCATGTTTGGCAACACGACGGATTGCGTGCAGGCGGCGAAGAAGATTCTGGAGGCTGCCGGCTACGAAGTCCTCGTCTTCCACGCCACCGGCACGGGCGGGCGCGCGATGGAGTCGCTCATCGAATCCGGGCTCGTCGCCGGCGTGCTGGACATCACCACCACCGAATGGGCGGACGAACTTGTCGGAGGCGTTCTCGGGGCCGGCCCCACCCGCTGCGAGGCCGCCGCGCGTCACGGCGTGCCCGCCATCGTCACGCCCGGCTGCCTCGACATGGTGAACTTCGGCGCGCCCGACACCGTGCCCGCGAAGTTCTCGGGCCGCACCTTCTACCAGCACAATCCGCAGGTGACGCTCATGCGCACCACGCCGGAGGAATGTGCCGAGCTGGGTCACGTTCTTGCCGAGAAGGTCAACCTCTCCACCGCGCCGGTCACGGTCCTCCTGCCGCGCAAGGCCGTCAGCGTCATCAGCGCGCTCGGCCAGAAATTCCATGACCCGGTTGCCGACCGCATTCTTTTCACGGCGCTGAGGACATTTTTGCGCAAGGACATCGAACTGGTGGAAATGGACTGCGTGATCAACGCCCCGGAGTTTGCCCGGAAGTGCGCGGAGCAGCTCCTCGCGAACATCGCGAAGCGCCAGGCCGGGTGAAACGGCCGGCTGGCCGCCTGGGTTAAGGGTCGGCCTCAGGCCGGCACCGGGGCTTCTTCGCCGCGCTCTTCGCTGATGACAGGAGCGATGGCTTGGAGTTTGTCGCCGGGGTCGAGGTTCACAAGCTTCACGCCCATGGTGTTGCGGCCCGCCTCGCGGACGCCCTGCACGGGGATGCGGACCATCTGGCCGCCGCTGGTGATGAGCATGATCTCGTCGGCGTCCTTCACGGTGAGCGCGCCCACCACGCCGCCGGTCTTGTCGCCGGTCTTCATGGTGATGATGCCTTTGCCGCCGCGCGACTGGACGCGGTATTCGTCGAACGGAGTGCGCTTGCCGATGCCGTTCTCGCCCGCGACGAGGAGCGTGGCGTCCGGCACGACGATGGCGGCGGCGACGACGGTGTCGCCCTGGTCCAAGGTGATGCCGCGCACGCCGGTGGCGCCGCGGCCCATGCTGCGCACGTCGGATTCGCTGAAGCGGATGCTCATGCCGCCGTGCGTGATGAGGACCACGCCGTCGCCAGGATCGGTCTCGCCGGTGCTGCCGCGCGTGAGCTTGACCTCGATGAGGGTGTCGCCCTCGTCAATGCCGATGGCGATGATGCCGCCCTTGCGGACGTTGCCGAACTCGTTGAGCGAAGTTTTCTTCACGGTGCCCTGCTGCGTGGCGAAGAAAAGCTCGCCGGGCTGCTGCCAGGTGATGTCGTCCTTGTTCGCGTCGAGCTTGGACTGGATGCGGATGAGGGCGGCGACCTTCTCCTCGGCTTGAAGCTCAAGGAGGTTGGCGATGCTGCGGCCCTTCGAGGCGCGGCCCATGTCGGGTATCTCGTGCACGCGCTCGACATACACGCGGCCCCGGTTCGTGAAGAACATGAGGTAGTCGTGCGTGCTGGCGGTGAAGAGGTGCTCGATGAAGTCGCTCTCCTCCGGCGTGTCGGCTTCGCGGGTGGTCATGCCGATGACGCCCTTGCCGCCGCGGCGCTGGGCGCGGTAGGCGGAGACGGCGGTGCGCTTGATGAGGCCGGCATGGGTGAGGGTGATGATGACGCCCTCGTTGGCAATGAGGTCCTCGATGGCGATCTCGCCCTCGTCGGGGACGATCTGCGTGAGGCGCGGCGTGGCGTGCTTTTCGCGGATGGCCTTCAGCTCGGCCTTGATGATGGCCATGACGCGCGACTCCTTGGCGAGGATGTCGAGGAGGTCCTTGATGACTTCGATGAGCTGCTTGTATTCGGCCTCGACCTTGTCGATTTCCAGGCCGGTGAGCTGGTAGAGCCGGAGTTCGAGGATGGCGTCCACCTGGCGCTCGGCGAGGGCGTAGCGGCCGCCGGTGAGCTGGCTCTCGCGGCGGATGAGGATGCCCCATCGCTCGACCTGCTCGCGGGTCCATTCGTAGGCGAGAAGCTTGACGCGGGCTTCATCCTTGTTGTCGCTGGAGCGGATGATGTGGATGAACTCGTCGAGGTTCGCGAGGGCGACGAGGTAGCCTTCGAGCAGCTCGGCGCGCTCCTCGGCCTTGCGCAGTTCGAAGCGCGTGCGGCGCAGGATGACCTCGCGGCGGTGGTCAATGTAGGCGGAGATGAGCTGCTTGAGGTTCAGCGTCTTGGGCTTGCCGTGGTCGATGGCCAGCGCGTTGACGCTGAAGGAAATCTCGAGCTGCGTGTGCTGAAAAAGGTTGTTGATGACGACCTTGGGCAGGGCGTCGCGCTTCAACTCCAGCACGAGGCGGCAGTGTTCGTCCGACTCGTTGCGCATCGCGGAGATGTCCGTGATGACCTTCTGGTTCACGAGGTCGGCGATGCTCGATTCGAGCGCCGCGCGGTTCACGTTGAAGGGGATTTCCGTGATGACGAGCTGCTCGCGGTTGCCCTTGAGTTCCTCGCTGCCGATCTTGCCGCGCAGCTTGATGGAGCCGCGACCGGTCTCGAAATAATTCTTGATGCCCTCGATGCCGCAGATGAAACCGCCGGTGGGGAAGTCGGGGCCTTTGATGAACTTCATCAGGCCCGTGATGGTGATGGCGGGGTCGTCGATCTGAGCGCAGATGCCGTCAATGACCTCGCCGAGGTTGTGTGGCGGCATGTTCGTCGCCATCCCGACGGCGATGCCGGTGCCGCCGTTGACGAGCAAATTGGGAAACGCCGCCGGGAAGACGGTCGGCTCCGTCATGCGCTCGTCGTAGTTCGGGACGAAATCCACCGTGTCCCGGTCCATGTCCTGCATCAGCGCCGCGCCGAGGTGCGTCAGACGGGCCTCGGTGTAACGCATCGCGGCGGGCGGGTCGGCCTCGACGGAGCCGAAGTTGCCCTTGCCGTCCACGAGGCGCTCGCGCATGACCCAAGGCTGGGCCATGTGGACGAGCGTGGGGTAGATGACGGCCTCGCCGTGCGGATGGTAGTTGCCGGAGGTGTCGCCGCAGATCTTGGCGCACTTGTAGTGCTTGCGCCCGGGGAAGAGCGACAGCTCGTGCATCGCGTAGAGGATGCGGCGCTGCGAGGGCTTGAGGCCGTCGCGCACGTCGGGCAGCGCGCGGGAGATGATCACGGACATCGAGTAGTCGAGGAACGAGTTCTTGATCTCGTCGGCGACGTTGATCTTGGTGATCTTCTCGCCCTGCGTGTAGGCGGAGCCGGCGGGCTGCGCGGGCGGTGTCGGGGGTGTCGGGGGTGTCGGGGGGATTTCTTCGGGCATGGAAATGGCGGATTACTTGGGCAGATCCTCGATGTTCTCGGGTGTCAGGGCGATTCCCAGTTGCTTGCAGGCGCTGCGGATGCGCCGGTCGGTGACGGACATCTTGCCAACGTGATGCAAATCGCAAGTGGCCACGTGCAGCGCGTCCAGCGTGCGGAGCGGGATGGCAGGATGACACGCCAACTGGATGGCGCGCGCGCGCTCAACCACGCGACGGTTCAGTGACTGGAGCAATATCGTCTCGTCTTCCACGAGGGAGTGGAACTTGTCCGTGGCGGCAAGACGTTCGCGTTGCGAGATGTCACCGCCCCGCTCCTTGAACAGAAGCGCGGCCCCTACTTCTGCCAGGGCCAGTTCCGAGGTCTCAAAACCGTGCCCTGACAGATGTTGAACGAACCAGTCACTATCCGGTTCGCGCACGAGCAGCTTCACAATGATGGCGGAGTCGAGATACATCACCATCCCCGGGCGTCCCGATCCATGTTGACGGCGTCTTCCGCCGACAGCCCCCGATGGATGGGCTGCTT
This sequence comes from Limisphaerales bacterium, assembly GCA_041666725.1. Classification (GTDB taxonomy): domain Bacteria; phylum Verrucomicrobiota; class Verrucomicrobiia; order Limisphaerales; family SXTU01; genus SXTU01. The sequence goes on along the minus strand of JBAYGL010000123.1, from coordinate 1,351 downwards.
CGTCAGGTAATCACCCATGCCGGTGAACACCTTGCCGCGCGTGCGTGGCTCGAAACTGACGAGGCGCGCCTTGGGCAGGCCATCCGAAGTGATGACCACGTCCTGACCCGAAGCGACCAGCTCCAGCAGCGCCGAAAGCTTGGCCTTCGCGATGCGGACGGGGAACGTCAGCCCGATGTCGGGCATCGCCACGGCGTCGTTCAGGACCATCGGTTCCGACTTGTGTTCGGGGAACTTGATTGTGCGCGGTTTCGCTTTCATGGCTCAATGTGGTCACGCGTGACCACATTCGTCAAATTCTTTCTTCAAACATCCAGATTCCGCACGTTGAGGGCGTTGTCCTCGATGAACTGGCGGCGCGGCTCGACCTCGTCACCCATGAGGCGGACGAACATCTCCTCGGCCTCGACGGCGTCGGTCAGGTCGATGCGCAGCAGTTTGCGCTTCGTCGGGTTCATCGTGGTCTCGAAAAGTTCCTTCGCGTCCATTTCGCCCAGTCCCTTGAAGCGGTAAATCTGCATGCCCTTCTTCCCGACGGTCTTCACGCCTTCGAGGATTTCGGGAATGGAAAACAGCGGCGACACGTTTGCGCGCTCGCCTTCACCCTCGGTCAGCTCGAAGAGCGGTTTGTCCTGGGCGGCGTAGTGGTCCACGGCAAGGCCCTTTTTCGCCAGCCTGCCAAGCAGCTCGCCGATGGCCTTGCTCTCCAGGTGCAGATCCGCGCCGACCGCTCGGCGCGACTGCGTGCGGGATTTTTCAGCCTTCTCGCGCGCCTCGCCTTCGCCGTAGAGGTCGGGGTTCTCGGCCTTGAACTGCTCCACGGCGGCGAGGGTCTCGAAGTAGTGGACCGTCTCCTCATTGCCTTCGCGCACTTTGATGAGATAAACGGGGAAGTTGTGGTCCGCGCCGCGCTTCTCGACGTAGTCCGCAAAATCACCGCCCTGCCGCCGGATGAACGTGGCGTATTTGTCGAGGGATTCCAGCAGCGTGAGAATTTCCTCGAGCTGTTTCGGCGTGAACTCACGGCCGTCAGCAAGATTTTTCAAGCGCACTTCCTCCGTGCCGTTCTGCAGCAGGATGCGGTTGAGCTGGTTGTCGTCGTCCACGTAATCCGTGCGCTTCTTGCGCGTGACCGAGTAGAGCGGCGGCTGGGCGATGTAAACGTAGCCCTGTTTCACGAGCTGCGTCATCTGCCGGTAGAAGAACGTGAGCAGCAGCGTGCGGATGTGCGAGCCGTCCACGTCGGCATCGGTCATGATGATGATCTTGTGGTAGCGCACCTTGGCGAGGTTGAAGCTGCCCTCCCCCTCCCCGTCACCGATGCCGGTGCCTAGCGCGGTGATCATCGTCT
>JBAYGL010000122.1:0-11800 GCA_041666725.1 Limisphaerales bacterium | reverse complement strand
GGCGATGTTGTGAATGGTCTGCTGCCGCTGGTGCAGGCTCTTGATGAGGAACTTTCCCGCGCGGATCTTGTCGCGGATGTATTCGCGCGTGGCGGGGTCCGTCTCCTGCCTGGCCATCAAATCCTTGTAATGGTTGCTGATGCGCAGATGGGGCACCTGCTCGTTGTTGAGCGTGACCACCCATTCCTCGCCGACCTTCTGTGCGAACACCTCGGGGATGATGTATTGCTGGTTGTCAGGCAGAAATGCCCGCCCAGGGTGCGGCTCCAGATGTCCGATGCGGTCAACGGCCTCCTGAATGTCCACCACGTCCTGATTCAACGCGCGGGCAATCTCCGGAAAGCGACGCCGGCCCAACGCCTCCATGTGGTTGGTGACAATCTGGTATTCGAGCGTGTCCTGCCGTCCGGCGCGCTCCAACTGGAGCTTCAGGCACTCGCCCAAGCCACGCGCGCCGACGCCCGGCGGCTGGAAGTCCTGCACGACCTTGAGGGTTTCGATGAACTTCTCCACCGCCACGCCCGTGGAGGCCGAGAGTTCCTCGACGCCCGCAGTCAGGTAGCCGCGCTCGTCGATGTTCCCGACAATCATTTCCGCCAGCGACACCTGCTCCGGGGTCAGTTCCGAGTCGCGCACCTGCTCCAGCAGCATCTCCTGCAGCGACTGCCCGACGACCAGCGAGTCGAACATGAACTGCCGGCGCTCTTCATCCTCCTCGCTTGACCGGTTCGGCGTGTTGCTCTGCGCATAGTGATCACGCCACTCCTGATCCAGTTGCGCGAGCTTGTCGAATTCAGCCTGAAAGTCGTCCGCCGTCTCGGCACCTTCCTTCTCCGGGATCGAGTCGGAGGTCAGGTCCGCCGGCGGCTCGGCGGGATCAAGCTGCTCGGCGGCCTGATCCTTTTCCTTGTCGCCCTTGTCCTCCTGCTCCATCTCGCCGGTGACCGACTCTTCCAGCACGGGATTCTGCTCCAGCTCCGCCTCGACTTGGGCACGGAGTTCGAGGATCGGGGCCTGTAAAAGCGCGAGCGACTGCTGGAGCTGGGGTGCCAGCACCATCGACTGCGACATCTTCTGCGATAAATACAGGCCTTGAGCCATTGGTCGGGGTCATCGTAGGCCCGGCGCGAAACCTGCTCAAGAGGGAAGAAGGGAATTCGCGGCCCGGTTCAGGCGAGCACGCCTTCGATCACATGGCCGTGGACATCCGTGAGCCGTCGCTCGATGCCGTTGTGGTAAAAACTCAGGCGTTCGTGGTCGAGACCGAGGAGCCGCAGCATCGTCGCGTGAAGGTCGTAAATAGTCGTGACGTTCTCGACAGCGCGGTAGCCGAGGTCATCGGTTGCCCCATAGCTGAAGCCACGCTTCACGCCCGCGCCCGCGAGCCAGATGGTGAAGCCGCTGGGGTTGTGATAGCGCCCGCTCGCGCCCTTCTGGAAGGTCGGCATCCGGCCAAACTCGGTGACAAACGCAACGAGCGTGTCCGCCAGCAGGCCGCGGGATTTCAAGTCGCGCAGCAACGCGGCACAGGGCTGGTCGAGGATGTTGGCGTGGCCGGGATACTGGCTCGCGATGGTCTTGTGCCCGTCCCAGTTTCCGACGCCCTCGCCCATCGCGTAAGCCCCGTTGAAGAGCTGCACGAAGCGCACGCCCCGCTCCAGCAGGCGCCGCGCGAGCAGGCAGTTCTTCGCAAAGCCGGCCTTGGTCTTGTTCGCGTCGTTCACGCCGTAGAGGTCGAGCGTCGCCGCGCTCTCGCCCCGCGCGTCGCTGACTTCGGCGGCGGCAAGCTGCATCCGCGCGGCGAGTTCGTAGCTGGCGATCCGCGCGGACAACTCGGTGTCGCCGGGGTGCTGGGTGAGGTGGCGCTCGTTCAGGAATTTGACGAAGTCGCGCGTGGCCACATCGGCATTATCGCCAATGGACGCGGGACGCTGGAGGTTGGCGATGGGCTTGTCCGCGTTGAAGGGAGTGCCCTGGTATGCGGCGGGCAAAAACGCCGACGCCCATTGTCGCGTGCTGATCTGCGGCACGCCGCGCGGGTCGGGAATGGCGACGTAGGCCGGGAGGTTCTGACATTCGCTGCCGAGCGCATAGCTCATCCAGGCGCCCATGCTGGGGAAGCCGTCGAGGATGTAGCCGGTGCTCATCTGGCTCTCAGCCGGTCCGTGCGTGTTCGACTTGCCGGTCATCGAGTGGATGAAGCACAGATCGTCCGCCAGTTCACCAAGGTTGGGCAGCAGTTCGCTTGTCATCTTGCCGCTCTGTCCGCGCGGACGAAACTCCCACAGCGGCTTGATGAGGTTGCCGTTCTCGCCCTGGAACGTGACGAGCTTGTCCTGGCCCGGCATCGGCGTGTCATGCCGCTTCACCAGCTCAGGCTTGAAGTCGAACGTGTCCACATGACTCAACGCACCGGTGCAAAATATCATCAGCACGCGCCTGGCCTTCGGCTCAAGGTGCGGCGGGCGCGGCGCGTAGGGACGGGACGGATCGATCACCGGTCGGATGGGGGACTTGTCCGCGCCGAGCAAACCGCTCTCCCCCAGCAACGCCGCCAGCGCCACACCACCCAACCCCATGCCGCTGAAGCCAATGAAATCCCGGCGGGCCATGACTCGGGAACGGATTGCGGACTCATTTTTCATACGCAAATAAAAAGCACCAGCATGGTTGGAACCACTGGAAATAGGGCTTGCAACGAGTATGGCATCAATGCCATACTGAAGCTATGAAGATGACGATGCACATTGACGAAGGCATCCTCGACAGAGTGATGAAGTGGAGCGGCGCTGCCAGCAAAACCGAGGCCGTGGATCTCGCGCTCAAGGAGATGGACAGGAAGGCCAAGCTCGCTGAATTCGGCAAGACCGGCCTCGGCTTGAGCAGGGCCGAACTCCTCGAAGCGGTGGATCCGGGCTACGACCTCATGGCGCTGCGTCTGGCCGAAACGCCGGGGGCTGTGCCACCTCCGGCGGGCCCGGACGGGCCCGTCAGTTATCTCAAGCCGAAGCGCAGGAAGAAATGAGCCGCTCCACCCGTGATCCTCGTTGATTCCTGCATCTTCATCGAACACCTGCGCGCGGGACGCGATCCGGCGCAGGTGTTCGCGCCCTGCGCGCAAACCTACGATCTGGCGACGTGCGGGGTGATCCGCTGCGAGGTCCTGCGCGGGATGCGCACCCCAAAGGCTCGTGCGGCGCTGGCCGCCTACTTCGACTGCCTGCTCTACATCCCGACTCCCAACAGCATCTGGGAAGCCGCCGAGGAACTGCTCTGGCAGACCGACCGGCATGGTTTCAAGATTCCACTGACCGACGCGGTCATCGCCGTCAGCGCGATGAAGGCCGGCGGGGCGGTGCTCACCCGGGACAAACACTTCAAGGCCATCCCCGGCCTGCGGGTGCTGGACCATTTTCCTGATTGAAGCGCGGTTCATCGGCGGGCTCAGAAAACGGTCAGGAACTCACTGGTGTTGAACAATGCCCGGCAGAGCGAGGCGAGATCGTGCGACTGGACGAGGCGCACCCCGGCCGCCAGTTCGTCCGCCACCGGATCGCGGGTGAAGATGAGCTGGAAGGCGCGCTTCACCTGCGCCGCCGGATCCTTCCCCGCCTCGCTCACCACACGCTCGGCGAAGAACCGGGCCTGCTGCACGGCAAACGGACTGTTCAACAAATTCAACGCCTGCAAGGGCGTCGTGCTGGAGGTGCGCTTTGGCGAAACCTGTCCGGCATCCGGGCAGTCGAACGCGCCGAAGGTGTTGTCCAGCTCGGTGCGCGGCTTGGCCTGATAGACCATGCGGCGAAACTCCGTCGGACCAAATTCCGTGCGCGAGTTGTAAACCTTCACGTAATTCGCGTTCGTCTCAAACAGGTCAAAACCCGGTCCGCCCATCGTGCGGTCCAGTTTCCCGGTCACGGCGAGCATCGCATCGCGGAGCGGCTCGGCCTCCAGGCGGTGCGGAGGAAAACGCCAGAGCAGGCGACCGCCGCTGTCCACGGACTGGGCGCGCGCCACCGCGGGTCCGCCGGCCTGCCGGAAAGCCTCGCTTGTTAAAATCAGCCGGTGAATGTGCTTCAGCTTCCACCCGCCTGCCACGAGTTCGCTCGCCAGCCAGTCGAGCAGCTCCGGGTGTGTCGGACGGCCGCCGTTCAGCCCGAAATCACTTGGCGTGTCCACAATGCCGGTGCCGAAATGGTAATGCCACAGCCGGTTTACGATCACGCGTGCGGTGAGCGGGTTCTCCGGCGAGCCAAGCCACTTTGCCAGCGCGAGCCGGCGCTGCTGTTCCGGCGCATCAGCAGGCAGGGAAAGCTTCGGACCAAACGCCGCGAGCGCACCGGGACCGATCTTCTCGCGCGGCTGCATCGGGTCTCCGCGATGCATGCGAAAGGTGTCGTCGGCCTGCACGAACCGGCCGGCATAGATCATTGGGAACGTCGTCACCACCGTGATTTCCGCCTCCAGCTTCTTCCGGGCTGCGAGCAGGTCTGCCAGGCGGCCGGCTTCGGCGGGAGCCATGCCGGCCGCCGAGTAGGTGATGCCGCCGGACGACTTGGGACCAAACGCCTGCCGGTCATCCGCCGTTGCCACCGTCTGCCATGCCGTGCCGTCTCGCGAGACCTCGATGCGGTAGCGCGTGGCCAGCCGGTCGTTGTAGCGCGGCACGTTGTCGCGATCCCGGCTCCACGCAACGCGGTCAATCGTTTCTTCCCGGGCGAATTCGAGCTGCACCCAGCCCCTGCCACGCTCGTTGGAAATCCAGCTCCGCTCGTTCCCGTAGAGTCCGTCGTTGAGGTGCGCCAGCTTGTGGGAGGAATTGCCAGGATAATTGCCCGAGGAGGTGGCCTTCGCCCCGGCACTGGCGAGCGCAACATTGCGAGGCGACAGCTCCGCGGTAAACACCTCCAGTTCGTCGATACACGGTTCCAACTGCGTGGTCTCGGTGATGGTAAAGCGGAAGAACTTCGCAGCGACGGGGGCAAAGCGTTCCAGATTCAGGCCCCGCGTCACCGGCGGACGAAACCGGACCGGCGGGTTCGTGCCCGTGTGAGCAAGCGGTTCGAAGCGCTGCAACTGCTGCGTGACAACGGCCAGTTGCGCCTTCAACGCCACGGCCTTCGCCTGCAAGTCGGCGTGATTCGCCGGCTTCACAGCACGCTCGCCGTGCCGCACGCCCGCGAAGCACGCGACCACCGAGTAGTAGTCCGTCATCTCGATGGGATCGAACTTGTGGTTGTGGCAGCGCGCGCAATGCAGCGTGAGGCCCTGGAAAGCGCTCGCGGTCGTGGCGGCGAAGTCGTTCAGCTCGTCCGCCCGCTGGTTCGCCGTGAGCACGGGATCGGGTGATTTCACTATGTCCGTCGCGCCGCCGACGATGAAGCCGGTGGCCTCGTCGGCCCCGAGCGCATCTCCTGCGAGCTGCTCGGCGATGAAGCGGTCGTAAGGCATGTCGCTGTTGAATGCGCGAATGACCCAGTCGCGGTAGGGCCAGGAGTTTTTGCGCACCCCGTTGGTCTCGAAGCCGTTGCTCTCCGCGAAGCGCACCACATCAAGCCAGTGCCGCGCCCAGCGCTCGCCGAAATGCGGAGAGGCGAGGAGCTTGTCCACCAGATTGCCGATTGCCGACTGCCGGTTGCCGGTTTGAAACTCGCGCTCGAACGTCGCGACTTCCTCCGGCGTGGGCGGCAAACCAACGGTGCTGAAATAGAGCCGGCGGATGAGCGTGCGCGGGTCGGCGGCCGGGGAGAAGCGAAGACCCTTCTCGGCCAGCTTCGCGGCGAGGAAGGCGTCGATGGGATTGGCCGTCGCCGCCTGCCGCCTGCCGCCTGAAGGAACGGCCGGTCGCTTCACCGGCTGCCACGCCCAATGCCTGGCCCCCACGCTGGAGCCGTCGTCCGGCCATTTCGCTCCCTGGTCAATCCACGCGCGCAGGAGGCTGATCTGCGCGGTCGTCAGCCGCTCGCCCTTTTGCGGCATCTGCATGTCCGGCACCAACCCGGCGACGAAGTGGACCAGCGGGCTGTCCGCACCCCTGCCCGCCACAATGTCCGGTGCGTGGGAGTCGCCGCCCTTGAGCGCGTCTGCTTTCCGGTCGAGCCGCAACTGGCCTTTCTGCTTTTGCGGGCCGTGGCAGGAATGGCACTTCGTTTCGAAGATCGGCCTGATGTCCCGCGCGAAATCAACCGTCCGTGCCGTCGCAGGTGGCAGCTTCAGCTTGTCCACGTCTGCCGCGAACAGCGTTGAAGCGAAGGCCAGCGCCAACAGCGGGGTCGCGGCAAGACAGGCCCGGCCCTGCTGCGGAAGCCGGGAGGAGGATGCGTTCACGGATGCGAACTTGCCGCGCGGGGCGCTGCTGCTCAAGCCGCCGGACGGCGGTCGTGGCGGGGCTGAGGGATGGGATCGGTTCATTTGTGCTGCGAGCTTCGACGGAGACTTGTATACAATCTTCATGGATTGTATACAGTTTTCTCGTCATGAAGAAACGTGCCACCCGGAGCGAAGCGGAACCGGTCTTCCGGCTCGACCTCGTGCGCCGTCTGCTGCGCGAGATGTTCGAGGGGCGCTGGGTCGGTGGCGACCGGCTTGTGGAGACGGAGCTGGCCGAGCGCTTCGGCGTCAGCCGCACGCCGGTGCGGGAGGCGATTTCAGAACTGGCGGCGGTCGGCCTGCTGGAGGTCCGCCCCAATTGCGGCGCGGTGATGCGCCCGTTCGGCCCCCGCCAGATCGAGGACATCTACGACGTGCGCGCCCTGCTGGAGGGGGAGGCGACGCGGCTGGCCTGCGACCGGGTGAACATCCGTGAGGTGAAGCACCTCACCGGCATCTTCGAGAAACTGCTGGCCGAACGGAAGCGCGACGACGAATGGTCGCAGCGCGCCTGGGCGGTGGACCGCGCCATGCACGAACTGCTCGCCGCCACCTGCGGCAACCGCCGCCTGGCGGAGGAAATCGCGCGCTACGAGCGGTTCGTTCAGGCGATTCGCGAAGTCGTCGGCAACCACAGCCACGCGCAGGAAGACGCCATCCGCGCGCATCTCGCCATTCTGCGCGCGCTCGCGGCCAACCGCCCGGAGGTCGCGGAGGAGGCGATGCGCCAGCACATCCGCGAGGCGGCCGGGGCCATGCTGGATTTGCTGGCCCCCAACTTCGCCGCCACGCCGCCGGCGTGAGCAAGGTTCTGCGTGGCACTCCAGGCGGCGATTTGCCAGCATCCGGGCCGATGTTTGCAACGCTCCGCAGGTGGGCCGACTTCGTGAAGATCTCGCACACGGTCTTCGCGCTGCCCTTTGCCCTGGCCTCGATGGTCGTGGCGGCGCGGGCGCAGCGGGGCTGGCCGGGCTGGCGCACGTTTGGGTTGATCCTGCTGGCGATGTTCTGCGCGCGGACCTGCGCCATGGCCTTCAACCGCATCGTGGACCGGAAGTTTGACGCTGAAAATCCGCGCACGGCCAGCCGCCACCTGCCGGCGGGAGCCATCACCCTGGCCAGCGCATGGACGCTGTGGACGTTGAGCGCCTCCGGCTTCATTGCCGCATCCTGGCTGCTGAACCCGGCCTGCTTTTATCTTTCGCCCGTCGCCCTGTTTTTCGTCTGCTTTTACTCGCTGACGAAGCGGTTCACCGACTACACGCACGTTTGGCTCGGCGTCGCGCTGGCACTGGCACCGGTTGGCGCGTGGCTGGCCGTGAAGGGGCATCTGGGTTTCACCTCGCAGCCGGAGCCTGTGGGATCCGGGCCGCTCGGAGTGCTGATCGCCCGGCAGGGGCTGACGGGGTTGCAACCGCTCGTGCTGGGGGTGGCGGTGGTGTTCTGGCTGGTGGGGTTCGACATCATCTACGCGATCCAGGACCTGGAGTTTGACCGTGCGCACGGTCTGCGCTCGCTGGTCGTGGCCTGGGGGACGGGGAACGCCCTGGCCGCCGCGCTGCTGGCGCATCTGATCATGTGGGGCGTGCTGGTCGCCTTCGGATTGATGTGCGGTTTCCGGTTCGTCTATTTCGTGGGGCTGGTGCTCATTTTGGGATGCCTGCTGCTGGAACATTTCCTGGCCCGCCGGCGCAGCCTGAACTGGGTCAACAACGCCTTCTTCCGGCTCAACGCCGTGGTCAGCGCCGTGTTCCTCGTGGTGACCGCGGTGGAGGTGGTGTTTCCCGGATACCGCACCATTCGATGACGGTGTTGTGGTGCCTTGTCGTCCCGCCCGGCGCGCTCTAGGCTCGGCCCAACTCGTCCACCCATGAAACTTCTGCCGACACTCCTGGCCGCAGCCTGTGCCGCCCTGCAACTCCACGCCGCCGAGGTCCCGTCCGCCGTCCGCGCCCGCGTGGACGCCGAATACCCGCGCCTCTTCGCACTCTACCAACACCTCCACGCCAACCCGGAAATCTCCTTCCAGGAAGTGAAGACCGCCGCACGCGTGGCCGAGGAGCTGAAGCAGGCCGGCTTCGACGTGACCGCGAAGTTCGGTGGCAACGGCGTCGTGGGCGTGCTCAAGAACGGCCCCGGTCCCACGGTGCTCGTCCGCACCGATCTCGACGGCCTGCCCGTGCTGGAGGAGACCGGCCTCCCTTACGCCAGCAAGGCCCGCACAAAGGACGACAAGGGCAACGACGTGCCGGCCATGCACGCCTGCGGCCACGATGTCCACATGGCTTCGTTCATCGGCACCGCACGCGTGCTGGCGGCGTTGCGCGACCGGTGGAGCGGCACGCTCGTCTTCATCGGCCAGCCGGCGGAGGAACGCGTCGGCGGCGCGAAGGCGATGCTCGCCGAAGGCTTGTTCACACGTTTCCCCCGACCCGACTTCTGCCTCGCGCTGCACGTCGCAAGCGACCTGCCCGCCGGCACCGTCGGCCACACGGAGGGCTTCGCGCTCGCCAACTCCGACACCGTGGACATTCTCGTGCGCGGCGTCAGCGGGCACGGCGCGTGGCCGCACATGACCAAAGACCCCATCGTCCTTTCCGCACAAATCATCCTCGCGCTTCAAACCATCGTGAGCCGCGAGACCTCGCCGACGGAACCGGCTGTGGTCACCGTCGGCTCCATCCACGGCGGCACCAAGCACAACATCATTCCCGATGAAGTCCGCCTCCAGCTCACCCTCCGCAGCTACTCGGACGAGGTCCGCAACGCCACGATTGCCGCGCTCAAGCGCATCGTGCGCGGCCAGGCGCTCGCCGCCGGCATTCCCGAAAAGCTCATGCCCGTCGTGGAAGTTTCGCCGGAGGGCGCGAAGTCCACCTACAACGACCCCGCCCTCACCCAGCGCCTCACCGCCGCCATGGGCCGCTGGCTGGGCGAGGGCAATCTCATCCCCAAAAAACCGGTGATGGGCGCGGAAGACTTCGGCCTCTTCGGCCGCACCGAGCCGAAGATTCCCATCTGCATGTTCTGGCTCGGCACCGTCACCAAGGAGTCCGTCACCGAAAGCATCAAGACCGGCAGGACACTCCCCTCGCTCCACTCCAGCAAGTATGCCCCCGTGCCCGAGCCGTCGCTCAAGACCGGCGTGACCGCGATGACGGCGGCGGTGCTGGAGCTGACCGGAAAGAAGTGAGCGCGGGAGAAGCCGGCGTTTCATGGAGCACCACCCAGGGAGTTATTACGTGTAGGTAATATCGGGTTGCCAAAGCATGCGTTCAGGTGGAAGCTCCCGCCAACATTTCAAATGATGCGCCGGTCCTTCATTACAAGCTTGGCCGCCGCCGTTGCCGGCGGCCTGCTGCTTGGTTTGTCCTCCCTGTCCCTGCCGGCCGCCGACTGGCCGATGTTCCGGGGCGCACAAAATTTGCAGGGCATCGCCGGCGGCAGGCTGCCCGCACGGCTTGATCTGCTGTGGAGCTTCAAGACCGGCGGCGCGGTGAAATCCTCCGCCGCCATCGTGGGCGGCAGCGTCTTCATCGGCTCCGAGGACGGGCTCGTCTATTCGCTCGCGCTGGCCACCGGCAGGACGAACTGGACCTTCAAGACCGGCGCGGCCATCGAGTCTTCCCCGCTCGTGCTCGACGGGCGCGTCTTCATCGGTTCCGGCGACGCCTTCGCCTACGCGCTCGACGCGAAGACGGGGAAGCGGCTTTGGAAATACGAGACCGGCGACAAAATTCTCGGCGCACCGAACTGGACGAAATCCGCCGACGGCAAGTCCAACTGGGTGCTCTTTGGCAGCTACGACTTCAAGCTACACTGTCTTGATGCCGCGACCGGCAAATCCAACTGGGTTTACGAGACCGGCAACTACATCAACGGCGCGCCGGCGGTGGACCGCGGCGTGACCGTCTTCGGCGGCTGCGACGCGATGCTGCACGTCATCTCCGTGAAGGACGGCACGCAGGTGAAGGAGATCGAGGCCGGCGCGTATGTGGCCGGCTCGGCGGCGCTCGTGGACGGGCGCGCCTACTTCGGCCACTACGAGAACGCCTATCAGTGCATTGACCTCGCCAAGGGCACGAACATCTGGACCTACAAGGAGCGCGCGTTTCCCTACTTCAGCTCGCCGGCGGTGACGCCGGACCGCGTGGTCTTCGGCGGTCGCGACAAGCGCCTGCACTGCGTCCGGCGCGACAACGGCGACGTCCTCTGGACCTTCGGCACGCGCGGCAAGGTGGACAGCTCGCCGGTCGTCTGCGACGGCAAGGTCATCGTCGGCTCGGAGGACGGGCGGCTGTATCTCATGTCGCTGGCGGACGGCAAGGAACTGTGGAACTACGAAATCGGCCAGGGTCTCACCGCCTCGCCCGCCGTGGCCGACGGCCGGGTGATCATCGGCAGCGAGGACGGGAGCGTGTATTGTTTCGGAGTGAAGGCGAAGTGAACTAAACGAAAGGATCAAGCCGTGGCCGTTCCAGATTTCCAAACAATGATGCTACCAGTGCTGACTGCGCTGGCGGATTCGAAGCCGCGCTCCGTTCGTGACGTTTCAGCGATTGTAGCCAAAGCAATGGGTGTTTCCGAAGCTGACCTTCAAGAACGGCTTCCGAGTGGCTATACAACCAAGTGGGCGAATCGAATTGCCTGGGTTGGCACGCATTTCAATTTCGCGGGACTCATCACGCGGCCCGCTCGGGCGCAGATGCAGATCACTGAACGCGGCTTGAAGGTTTTGAAGGATAATCCCCAGCGGGTTGACCTCAAAGTTCTCCAGCAGTTCTCCGACTACCAGAATGCCCGCCGGCGAAAGAAGGAGGACGGCGAAACTATGGTTGAGGTTGAGGAGGAGGCTGTGATCCCTCCGCTGGAAACTTTAGAGAAGAGCTACGACGAGCTCCGCAAAGCGCTCTGTGCCGAGCTGTTGGAATTGATCAAAAGCAAACCGCCGATCTTTTTTGAGCGACTGGTGCTGCAGCTGATGCAGAGGCTGGGCTATGGCAGGCTGGTTCCAGATTCAGCCGAGCATCTGGGCGGTAGTGGCGATGGCGGAGTGGATGGACTCATCAAGGAGGACAAGCTTGGGCTGAGTGAAATCTACATGCAGGCCAAACGCTGGGACACCCCGGTTGGCTCCAAGACCGTGCGGGAGTTTCTAGGCGCACTGGATCAGGCTGGGGCGAAGAAGGGGGTGCTGATCACGACTAGCACGTTTACCAAGGACGCCAAGGCTCCGCTCGGGAAGACGGACAAGAAGGTCTCCCTAATTGATGGGCAGATGCTAGCCGAGTTGATGATTGACCACGATCTCGGTGTTTCGCCCGACAAGTCGTTTCACGTCAAAAAGATTGATTCGGATTTCTTCGAGGAAGATTGAGCCATGAGCGCCATCACCAACGCCCCTCTTCCGTCCGGTGCGCAGCACGCCCCG
>JBAYGL010000121.1:0-11818 GCA_041666725.1 Limisphaerales bacterium | reverse complement strand
TGGTGCCTGGTCGGCTTGGTGTGGGGACCGGGCTGGCTGCGCAAAACATTCTTCCCGTTCCTGCTGCTGGGCTTCTGCGTGCCGCTGGAGGCGCTGGGGGAAGGGCTCTTGTTTCAACTGCGGCTGCTGGTGACACGAATATCCGTCGGCCTCGGGCATGATCTGCTCGGCCTCGACGTGCTGCGCGAGGGCACGCGCATCTTCAACTCCGCGCGCACGTTCAACTACGACGTGGCCCCTGCGTGCAGCGGCATCCGCAGCCTCGCCTCGCTGCTCGCGGTGACGACGATCTACGGCTACGTCGCGTTCCGCGCACCGTGGAAGCGCGTCGTGATGATCGCGCTGGCCGCGCCGCTGGCGGTGGCCGGGAACGTGGCGCGCATCACCACGGTCATCGTCCTGGCCGAGGCGTTCGGCCAGAAGACCGGTGCCGCGGCGGAGACAAATCTCGGCTACGTAACCTTCGCCGTCGCCATCGCGCTGATGTTTTTGGCGGGCCGGGTGATGCGGGAGAAGGAGGCCCCGGCAGGGCGAGACTCCGTCGAGCCGCATTCCGAGCGTGGCGAGGCGGGCGCAGCAAACGTTTCTGCTGCGAACGAAGAGAATGATGCTCGCTCCGCTCGCGCCGACTCCGTCGGCAAACAGGGCTCGACGGAGTCTCGCCCTACCGGGTCGCCGCTCACCGTGCCGCTCACCGTGCCGCTCATCGCCGCCCTGCTCCTCATGGCCGTGGCCGGTGGCACGATCTTCAAGCTGCAGGCGCGCCAGACGCTCGGCCGCCCCGGCGTGCTGGCGGAACCACAGGAAGGTTCCAGGCGCTGGCGCATTCCGTTGCCCGCGCAGGTTGGTGGAATGGCTTCGGAGGAAGTCCCGGCAGCGCCGGAGGAGTTAAGCGGCCTGCCCGCCGACACGTCGTTTGGCAAGCGACTCTACCGCGTGGCGGACGGTTCGCCGCTCTTGTTGCAAGTTGTGCTCATGGGCCGCGACCGCACGAGCATCCACCAGCCGCAATACTGCCTCACCGGACAGGGCTGGCTCATCGAGAAAACCGAGGAGGTGCGCCTGCCCGTCGCGAAGCCGCAGCCGCACGAAATCCCCGCCCTGAAACTGACGGCCAGCAAGGTGTTCGAAGCCCCCGACGGCCAGCGTGTCCCGGTGCGGGCCATCTACGTGTATTGGTTCGTGGCCGATGGCGCGGTCACGGCGCACCGCTCCGAGCGTCTGCGCCGGATGGCGGAGGAATTGATCAAGACCGGCACGCTGCAACGCTGGGCCTACGTGGCGTGCTTCGCGCAATGCCTGCCCGGCGACGAGGACAAGGCATTTGCGCGGGTGAAGGAGTTCGTCGCCGAGGCGGTGCCGGAGTTTCAGCGCGCGGGTGCGCCGTCCGCGCAGAAATAGCCGGAGGTTACTCCGGGTTGAGAATCAGCTGGCGAAGGCGGTCGGCCAAGGCTGCTGGCAATCGCGCGCACCAGCTTTCATCCACCAGGCCCAGCTCCAGCAAGTCGCGGAGATGCGTGCGGTCCTTGTCGCAGAAACTGACCAGTTTCATGCGGACCACGGCATCAAGGCTGGCGAGGCGGAACTGATCGCCCGGCTCCGACTCCGTCACGTCGGGCGAAGGAAGCAGATTGTCGGGCCGGACTTTTTCGCCTGCGGGGACGACGTGCAACGCGTCGCGCACACTTGCGTTCGGGCCGTCAAGGAAGGCGTCAATCACGCCCGGCATCCCCAGGCCGGTCAGCCGGCGGAACACAAACCCGGCGGCTTCGAGCGCCTTCCGGGCGGAATCAAAATCCGCCCGGCGCAGGAGGATGTCCACATCGCGGGTGGCCCGCACCGCCGCCTCATCCACTCGCGAGACGTGCGCGGCGACGGCGTTCCCGCCGACGATGGCGTAGGGCACTCCGGCGGCTTCCAGTGCGTGCGCGGCGCGCAGCAGACGTTCACGAACCTTCTCCACGGCGCGAATCATACGCGCCCATGAAACCGGGGCAAGTTCGGTGGTCGCAATCGCCATGACAGATGCTTGATAGCCTGCGTGGCTCGCGTCGGCAAGCCGCCAGCCTAGATCGCGAAGTCGTTGTATTCCGGTTTCAGCAGCTCGATGGGCGGATAAAGCATTCCCGCGCCGACGGTGGCGTTGGTGCCCTGCTCGATGAGGATGAACGACCCGGTCAGGCGGTTGTTCGCGTAGGCGTCGAACACGATGGGCTTCGCGGTGCGGATGCGGATTTCGCCAATGTCGTTGGCCGCCAGCTCCGCGGGCTCCGGCTCGGGATCGAAGGTCTGGATGTTGATGCGGCTGTCGAGGTTCGTGACGATGGCCTGCACGGTCTGCGAGGTGTGCTTGAGGAAGTATTTCTTCCCCCGCTGGAGCGGACGGGGGCTCATCCAGCAGACGCGTCCGCTCAGGTCGTTTGCCATGCCGGGCAGGTGGTCGAGTCCGACCAGGATGTCGCCGCGGCTGACGTCGAGATCGTGTTCAAGCACGACGGTGACGGGCTGCGGGCAGAAGGCTTCCTTCAACGAGCCGTCGTAAGTCCAAAGGTCCTTCACCGTGCTCTTCATGCCGCTGGGCAGCACCATGACGCGCTGGCCGACCTTCATGATGCCGCCGGCGATCTGCCCGCTGAGGCCGCGGAAGTCGTGGAGGGTTTTGTCCGTCGGGTTGTTCGGACGGTTCACCCACTGCACGGGGAAGCGAAGGCCGCTCAGGCTCCAGTCGCTGGCGATGTGGACGGTTTCCAAATGGCCGAGCAGCGCCGGACCGACATACCACGGCGTGTGCTTCGACGGCTCGACGACATTGTCGCCGTTGAGCGCGCTGATGGGGATGAACTTCACGTCCTTGAAGGCGTCGAGCTTGGGCAGGAAGGATTCGATCTCGCCGCGAATCTCCAGGAAGCGGTCTTCGCTCCAGTCCACGAGGTCCATCTTGTTCACCGCGATGACGAGGTGCGGAATGCCCAGCAGCGCCGCGAGGTAGGTGTGCCGCCGCGTCTGTTCGATGACCCCGAGCCGCGCGTCCACCAGGACGATGGAAAGGTTCGCCGTGCTCGCCCCCGTGACCATGTTCCGGGTGTATTGGACGTGCCCGGGCGTGTCCGCGACGATGAACTTGCGGCGGGGCGTGGCGAAGTAGCGATACGCCACGTCGATCGTGATGCCCTGCTCGCGCTCGGCACGGAGGCCGTCGGTGAGGTTGGCGAGATTGACCTGGCCGCCGCCGGTGATGTCGGCGGAGCGCTCCAGCGCTTCAAGCTGGTCCTCCATGATGGACTTGGAGTCGTAGAGGAGCCGGCCGATGAGCGTGGACTTGCCGTCGTCAACGGAGCCGCAGGTGTTGAAGCGCAGGAGCTCGATGGGGTGTTGCGAATGGGGCATATGAAAGTGTCTGACTGTTTCGGGAGATTCGCGGCCGGCCGGATGAACTCGCCACGGGTGACTCTGCCATCGGGGGAGGGCAGCTTGTCAATTGCGATGGCCGGCCCGCCGGTTCAACGGGCACGGGCAGAAGCGGCAGGGCGTGGGTGAAGGGCTTCATTGGCGGACGAGCGGGAGCTGGTCGAAGGCCACCGCGCCGGCGAGCGCCCGGACTGCCTGGCCGCGTGTGGCGGGCGGGGCCTGTTTGCGCAGGGCGTCGCGGTTGACGGCCGGAACGTGTCCGGTGACCGCCTCCCACTCCGCGGCGGTGACGGCCTTGTCCGGCTGAAAGAAAACGCTCTCCGCATCTGCGTGCCAGAGGCCGGCGAGGGTCATCAAGTTCGCCGCCTCAAACGCGGGATGCTCCGGCGGGAGGTCGTGATAGGGCCAGAGCAGCACGCCGGGGCCGTTCATGCCGCGTGCCAGCGTTCGCTGGAGTTCGCGCACGCGGCGCGCATCGGCCGCGAGGGCGCGGGGCTCGATGCCGTCGCGCAGACAGAACCACGCGACGGTCGCCCCGGCCTGGCCGCAGAGCATCATCTGGCCGTGCAGGCGCAGGGCGGATTGCACCACGCTGCTGACGCCGATGTTCTTGCCCGCGCCGAGCAGGCCGTCGCGTTCAACCGGCACCAGACCCCGGAGCGGGAACATGCCGCGGTCCGTGTGCGTGCTCCAGTTGCGCGTGGCGGTGTGGATGGTCGCCCAGGACGCCGCAGGATCATTGCCGAGGAACTGTCGGCGCGTCGGGTGAAAGTCGATGTTGAACTGAAAGCCGAACACGGCGTCCGCCGGCATGAGCTTCGCCCAGCGTGGCTCGGGGTGCGGCGTGCGCAAATCCTGTTCGCGGAGCATCGCGAGCGCCTCGAGCCGCAGGCCTTCGCGGATGTAGGGCTTGGGCGGCAGGCGGTCGGGCGTGCCGAATTCATCCGTGAGTTCGAGCCTGCGGAAACGGGGCTCGATCTTTTGCAGGTGGTGGAGCAGGCCGAGCGAGTGGCGTTTCGCATCCGCGAAGACGATGCGCCGCTGCGCGGGCGTCAGCGCGACCAGGTTCTTCTTCGATGCGCCGAGCTCCGTCGCGTCGAGGGCGTCGGCGACGGACTTGGGCCAGACGTCGAGCGGGTAATCCTGTGCCGGCCAGTTCAGGAAGAGCCGTTCGCGCTCGTGCGGCCAGCCGTTGTGCGCGGCATCCACAAGACGGCGGTGGGAATAAACATTCACCGGCGGCGAATACGGCCCGGCCTCGTGCCGCGTGTCCGCGAAGGCAGGCACGTTCATGAACAGCACGCCCTTGGGCCAGCCGGTGGCGTTGAAGTTCGTCCCGGTCTCGCGGCTGACACCGAAGTAGCGGCGCGCATCGAAGCCCCCGGGTTCTGCGATGAGGCTTTCAGCCGCCGTGCCTCGCAGCACGACACACCACGTCAGCGGATTCATCTCGCGGCGGTTGGCTTCGGTGATTTCGACGGGCGCGCTGGGTTCATCGAAGCGCGACTTCGGATCGGGGCCGGCGCTCCATTTCGCGCCGCTGAGCTGGATGACATCGCCCCAGTCGCCGGCGTCCATCGTCAGGCGGGCGCGGACTTCGAGGCGATCCGCGCCTTTGGTGAAGCTGACGCCCGCGACACGATTGTTGGTGAGATCCACCTTCACGGGCTCCCAGCCGCGCTCGATACGCAGCCGTCCCGCGGCGACCTGCGGAGCGGCGAGATCCTCGAAAATACGGGCGGCTTCGGCGGGTTCGATGGTGAGCCTGGCGCAGAAGGAATTGCCCGGCTGCGGCGTGCCGTATTTGCGCCGGTTGGCTGTCTCGATGGCGCGCGCCACCTCGAGGAACATTCCTGACCGCGGAAACTCCGTGCGCCTGCCGCCGACGGTTGTCCATTCGTCCACGTTGCCCACGCCCTCGGCACTGAACTGTCCGCCAAGCATGGCAATGTCGCTGACGAGCACGACGCGCCCCACCCCGAGCCTGGCGGCCTGCACGGCGGCGGCGACCGCCGACTCGTTGCCGCCGACGACGAGCAGGTCCGCCTCGATGCGCCGCGGCTCCGCCGCGACCGCCGAGCCGCTCAGGGCGAGCGCGACGATTGCGACGGGGAGACCAAACAAGGCAAGCGGGGGAAAGACCTTCATGAGCGACGGTGCATTCCTCAGCGGTTTACAAGCCCGGCGAAGGCCTTGCGCTCCGTCCAGAGCAGGAACAACGCGGCCACGGTGATGAACGCGTGCGGAACATCCCAGCCGCCCTTCACCACAAACGCGTGGAAGCACAGGATGTTGATGACGATGGGGCCGAGGACGAGCAGGCCGAGGTTCCGCGTCTTCGGCACCGCGACGAGCACGCCGCCGAGGATTTCCAGCACCTTCACGAACGCCATGTAGCCCGTCGGGCCAAAGGCGGCCATGAACTTGCCGGGCAGCGAGTCTGCGGGCGGAGGAGGAGGCATGGTGACGAAGAAGAAGAAGAGCCCGCCGGCGAGGAAAATGAAGCCGAACAGGACCGCGACGATGTGGGTTGCGATTTTCATGATGTGCTCTTGGTTGATGATTTCACGGGCAAATGCGAGCCCCTTTGTTGGTCGGGCGCGGAAAGCCGGGGCGGATTCCGACGCATCGGCGCTTCCGGGCGAGTGCTGCAGGATTTCATCACACGCTACTTCCGGGACGCGTTCACCGGCAGGGTGAAAAGCAGCGTGCCAAAACCCGGATGGTCGCCCGTCCAGGCGGCACCCTCCGGCCTGAGTTTATCAGCGGCCTCCTTGGTGAAGGGAGCCGGAATGCCGCGCCGGACTTGATAGTGGTTCCACACCATTTCGTAAACCGGACGGAGCGTCCCGCGCCCTTCCGTCGAAATCTTCGCGTGCCGATACTTGCCCGTGGTGTCCACGTGCGGGACGAAGGCCACGTCCCTGCCCAGGTTGTAACGGGCCGTGTATTCGAAGCCCGCCAGCAGGCGGTTGTCCGCCTCGGCGTAGAGGTCGACGCCCTGGTTCCAGGCGATCTCGCACGCCTCCGCGAGCAGGCCGAGTCCGAGCTGGGTGTGCTGCTGGTCACGCCCGCTCTCCTGGCACTGCCCGGCCTCGTTGAAGACATAATTCGTCAGCCGGCCATTGCCCCCGCCGCTGCGGAAGTAGGTGACGGCACGGTCGAACAGCGCGCGGTCATCACAAAAGACGCCGGCGGACATCATCGCCACCACGCATGCGGCATCCCAGTTTCCGTTGGCAAACGGGGCGAAGTCCCTGATGGGTGGGAGGACGATCTCCTTGAGCAGCCGCTCAAACCGCGCTACATCCTCACGCTGCCACGCCGGGAAGGTGTGGCGCATCAGCTCCGCGGCGCTGACGAACTTGAAGCCGTTCAGGCTGGCGCTGAGAATGACGTCCCGCCCCTCCATCCTGCGCAGTTTCATGGACCAGGCGTTCAGAATTTCCACCGCCTTGCGCGCGTGGGCCTCGTCGCCGGTGACGCACCACATGAGCGCGTTCTGATACGCCGCATTGCCATCGAGCACCATCTGGGGATTGCCTTTGGCGCCGCCCGGTTCGCGGATGACGACTTCAACGGGGCCGAGCAGTTTCCAATCCCGGCGCGAGGGCGGATCACTGCGCAGCTTCTCAAAGCCGCTCTTCCACGGCTCCTCGCCCGCCGCCACCCGCTGACGCATCCGGTCAAGGTCGCCTTGCGTGTGCAGGAGGCCTGGGTGCGCAAAGGCAGCCGGCCGGTCCTGTGCGTGCGCCGCGACGCAGAGCATCAGGGCAAGCGTGATCAGACGGAGGAAGCTCATGCGGACGACCGGGTCATGGTGCCTGAGTCGGGACCGTGCAACAGGAGCGCGGCATTCATGCCGCAGAAACGTGGGTTGGACTGGGGCTGGACTGAC
This sequence comes from Limisphaerales bacterium, assembly GCA_041666725.1. Taxonomy (GTDB): domain Bacteria; phylum Verrucomicrobiota; class Verrucomicrobiia; order Limisphaerales; family SXTU01; genus SXTU01. Next base: position 4,512 of record JBAYGL010000121.1, on the reverse strand, counting down.
ATCTCTCCCGTCCGACTGGAGGAAGCCCAAAAGTGTGGGCGGATGAGAAGTGTCGGGACGAGCGCACGCTGCGGATAGCCGCTCGTCTCTGCGGCATGAATGCCGCGCTCCTGACGCTCCAACTGCATCGTTCCGGCTGACTGGCTGTCCTGTGGTTTGCAATGGAACAGCCCGGTTCAGGCGGGAAGACTCTTCCTTACCACCGCCATCGTGTCGCGCTGGCGTTGCTCGACGAACGCGCGGGCCCTGGCCGCCTTCTCCTTCGCCGCCGCCGGATCTTTGGCCATTGCGAGCACGGCGGGAACGAGCTTCGCGCGTTCTTCCTCCTTGTCGAAGTCGAAGAGCCAGTCGCCAAGGCCGATGTCGCGCCACATGAGACCCTTGCTCGTCTGCTCTGCCCATCGGCAGACGATGGCCGGGATGCCGTTGCCCACGCACATGATGGGCGAGTGCATCTCGTTGCCGAACAGGCCGGCGCTGCGGACGTAGGTCGAGAGCGCCTCGCCGGTGAGCCAGTAATCGGGCCGCCAGACGGCGCGCGGCTTCACGTCGGCGGGCAGCTTGTCGTAGAGCAGCTCCCTGCCCACGGCCATCTGCGTCTGGTCCTCGGGGCAGATGAGCACCTTGAGCTTCGTCTGGCGCAGCACCTCGATGATGGCCTGCCGGTGCGGCGCGTGGTCCTGCTCCTTCAATGCCTCGTTGCGCGCGTGCTTCACCGGGTCCATCGCGCGCTCCTTGTGAAGGGTCCAGTAGGGCGTGAAGCGCAGGCGCGGGATGCAGCAAAGGAATTTGCCGTCCTCCAGGCCGTTCGCCTTGAGAAAGGCCGTCGCCTTAGCATCGTCGCGCAAGTCCGTGGCGAACGCGCCGTCCGGCCCGAACTCCATGACGGGACTGATGCAGCCGCGCTGCTTCGCGAACTCCAATGACTTCGAGTCGCGGAAGTAGGCGAACTTTGCGCCGCTCAAAACCGCGACCGTCGCGGCAATCGCCTTGTCCGACGCGGGCGCGGTGGACGCGGAGCCTTGCAGCGGCAGCGTGATGCCGTAGACGCCGTAGGGCTTGCCGGTCTCCCTGCTCCAGCGCACGACATCCTTCTCGGCAACAAGCGACGGCCCGGAGCCGTGCAGGAGGAAATCGCACTCGGCGAACGCGGTCTTCACCGCCTCCGGACCTTTGACGACCGTCACCTTCGGGAAGCGCGCCAGGAGCATTTCCTCGACGCCGTTGTCCACCTTGCTCGGCCAGAGGCGGACCTCGACGCCGGGCAGGTGCTTTTCGATGAGCGCGAGCACGCCCGGCGTGTGCGCGATGTCGCCGATGTTCACGGTCTGCCACGACGACCGGAGCAGGATGCGCGGGGCGCGCCCGCCCGCGGCGTTCGCGGAGGTGGCAAGTGAAGCGGCGAGGGTGGTTTGGAGGAAGTGGCGGCGGTTCATGGATGTGTCAGTGATTAATTTCCACCCGGTCCAATTCGAACGGGCCAGGCCAGAGAAGCTTGAGGAAACGCTGTCCGGGCGGCGCGCGGAGAGGGCGCTGCCGCGGGCGGCGAGGCGGCTTCGAGCGCGGGCGCATTCGCGGCCTCGTGCAGCTTCTGCATCTCCGCATCCGTGAGCGCACGGTTGAAGACGGCGAGGCCGCCGAACTTTCCGATGGTTGACTCACCGAGCATTTTTCCGACGGCGTAACGCGCGCCCACGGTGAAGTCCGAGCCGCCGCCGGGCTTGGTCTGCGCATGCTTCACCGGGTCGTAACGGAAGATGCCGCGACCATGGTAGTAGGGATTCATGCCGCGGTCCCCGCCGCCGGGGCCTTCCTGCGTGAAGTAGCGGTCCGTGCGCTTGTGCTTCTCCGGGTCGAGCTTGAGTTCATCCAGCACGCCGTTGATGTAGGCGCGAAGGAACCTGCCGTCGTAGGTGAAACCCAGCGTGCACCATCGCTCGGCGGGCACCTCGTGCGCCGTCACGGCATAGTCCGCGCACCACGGGAACGCGCTGCCGTCGGCGCGGCGCGTGACACCGCCCTCGCTCGAAATGTGCGGCACCAGCCTGTTCGGCCCGCCGTAGGTGGGCATGTTCATGAGCAGCGCATACTGGCGCGTGCCGGTGTCGTCGTTCGCGCCCCTGCCTTCGCTCCACATGCCCGCGATGGTGCGGCTCTGCTTCAGGTTCACGATGCGCACGACGGCGAACATGCTCACCTGTGCGTCCGGACCGGAGATGTTCAGGTCGCCGGTCTCAGCGTGGGGGATTTTGAAATACTGCTTCCCGTCCAGCTCCGCCGCGAAGCCGGAGAACGGTCCGCCCGCGACGCGTGGAATCGGCCCGCCGACTTCTGCAAGCGGATGCGGGGACTTCGTGCCGGAGGAAAGCCGCGGCCGGCCGGCGGCCTCCCCAAACGTCCAGAAGGCGACGAGGCCCGGTGTCTTTTCAACAACGGAGGAATTGCCGGTCGGAGCGGCGGCGTCCGCGCCCACGATGACGGCAAGCAGTGCCACGGAAAAGAAAGCGCGGTATTTCACGATTTTGGTGGAAGGGATGATTGCACAAACGGCAGGAGGAGTTCTATCGCAAGTTCTTCAGCCGCCACCAGGCGCTTTCCACCCAGAAGAACTGCGAGTAGTAGAGCCGCGCGTAGTCGTAGTGGGCGATGACGCGCTCCACGTCGGCGGCGCGCTGTTTGAGGATGGTTGCATCGGGAGCCAAAGTGACCACCCAGGCCGCCGCCGTCGGTTCGCGGATGAACTCGGTCTCCTTGGCGCGGCGTGGCGAGATTTTGAGGAAGTTGCGTAACTGCAGATGGGCGAGATCCTGCGCCTCCTGCTCAGTCTGCTGCGGCTTCCAGTCCTTGTTCATCACGCGCCAGTCCATCTCGAAGCGGCTGGTGTCGGCGTTGTCGAACTTTTCAGCCATCGGCAGGCTCTTGAAGGCAAGATCGGCGCTGGCTTGCAGGCCCCTGGCATACGCCGCCCGGATCGTTTCATCCTTTTCCATCTCCCACAGCGCCCGCACGGCTCCGACGCAGGTGCAGGAGGTCCAAGTGTGATACTTCGCATACTCAAAGACCATGCCGTGCTCGCAAATCTCGAGTCGGGTGCGGTTGTCCTTGCCGCCGCGCTCCACCAGCGCATCCCGGTAGAGCTTGTCCCACTTCGCATCGCCCGTGACGGCGTGCAGCGCCTTGCAGAGGAAGAGCATGCGCGGCGCGTTGTCGAAGGAGAAGCCGGTGAACGCACCGCGCCTGTTGAACGGGGCCTCGGCAGGCATGGCCCACTTCAGTCTCACGATCTCCTCCGCCGTCTCCACGAGATGCGTCGTGATGCGTTTCCGCTCCTCGTCCGTTGCCAGCCCTGAGTCGAGATAACGCCACAGGCCGAGGAACCACGGCAGCGTCTGGTCGTTCGATCCCATCGGGTAATGTGATTTTCCGTCCGCGCCCACGCCGCGCCCGACGAAGCCTTTCACCTCGCTGATCGAGTTGAGCAGCAGCAGGCCCTCCATCAGGAGACGCGCCCTGGCCGCATCCTCCGGCGACTTCGTATGCCGCCAACGGTTCACCGCCGCGTCCATGTAGAGGCCGTTGAACATCGCGCCGTTCTCAATCGGCGCCCACCAGCCCAGGGCGTTCGGCTTTCCCGCACGAAGCTCCTCGGGCGTCGGCAGGCTCACCGAGCCGTCGAGGTCGGCGAAGTCGATCATGATGCCGTGGGGGTCGATGAAGCGGCGCCAGATCTCGCGGTGAGCTTGTTCCGCAGCTGTCGCAGCGGCTGCGGCGCGGCTGCATGGAATCAAAGCCGCTCCAAATGAGGTGGTCGCAGTCAGGGTTAGGAATGTGCGGCGGTTCATGGTGGTTGGGATGGCGATGGAAATCAAAACTCCGGCGGTCCGTTCAGGTGCTCGCATTTCTCCGGCAGGCCGGGGATGAAATCCACGACCTGCTTTTGCAAGCGGAGTTTGTCCTGCAAGGCCGCGACGCTCACCTTTTGGACATCGCCTCCATCCTTCGCAGCCATCGCGGCGGCGACGCCGGCGGCGTGGCCGGTGATCATCCAGACGCTTTCCAGTCGCAGCGTGCAGAAGGCGACGTGCGTGTAGCTGGCCGCTCCGGGGACGAGGAGATTGGTGCATTCGGCGGGCTTCGGCGTGAGGGCGCGATACGGGATTTGATTCGCATGGCCCATGCGCCAGATGCGGCCTTCGTTGACGAACTCGTTTTCGTTCAGGGCGACGCGCTGGACGTGATGGCAGTCGATGAAGTGGCTGCTCATGCCGATGCTGTCGGGCTTGCGGCGGTCGGTCTGCACATCGTGCTGCGTCATCACATGGCCGCCTCTCATGCGGCGGGCTTCGCGGACGTAGAGCTGGCAAGGCAGGTGGCCGTTGTCGGCGAACTCGTCCTTGTGCAGGCCGAGGGTTTTCATTTCCTTCCGCACCTTCGCGGGCACGGCTTCGTCGCTGGCGAGGAAGTGCAGCAGGCCCAGCGTGTAGTCCATGTGGTCCTGGTAGATGCGCGCGC
>JBAYGL010000120.1:0-11838 GCA_041666725.1 Limisphaerales bacterium | reverse complement strand
GAGCCGGTGGCGGTCACGCCGTCGCACTGCGCGAAGAGGGCGCTCTCCAGCTCCCTCTCGCCCCCGCGCCACCCGGCCATTTCGATGCACGCGCCGAGCTTCGGTTCGCTGCCGTAGATCGAATGCAGGAAGACGCGCGGGAGGAACGTCCCGCCGCGGGAGCACTTGATGAACTGCGCCGAGCGCGTGAGCAGCCCGAGGACGATGGCCATGAATGCCGCGTTGGGCACGCAGCCCGCCGTGATGTGCCCGATCAGCTCCGGCCCGGTGGCCAGGGCGGTGCGGCGCGTGCGGCTGTCGCTGCCGCCGGCGCAGAACGAGTCGAGCCGCTGGCCGGAGCCGAGTTCCTGGGCGAGGAGGGCTTCCAGATTGTCACCCGTGAGCTGCCGGAAGAAGTTGTCGAGGCCGGAGGCGATGATCTGCGCGGAAAAGCCCGTGTGGGCCGGGCCTTCCGCCAGCGCGAACTTGCGATACGGATAGTCCGGTTCAAGCCAGTCCTCAGCGGTGCGGACAAGGGTGCGCAGGATGCTGGGCGTGTCGCGGATGGCGAGGTAGTGCGTGCGGTTGCGCTTCAGCGCGAGGCACGCCTCCGTGATCATCGCGGGCGAAAGCTCGGCCTCGGGCGGCAGGTCGGCGAGGTAGTAGTTCGGCAGGTTCATGGCGCGGCGGTTTTGCCCAACTGTTCCCGTTTTCGGATTTCGCGCAAGCACAGCAAGCCCGGCAGTGACAGCAGCAGCAGCGTGGCGAGCAGCAGGTAGAAGCCGTGGTAACGCGCCGGGTCGGCAGCCGCCGCGCCAAGGTGCTCGACCCACCGTCCCGCAAACCAGTGCGCGACGTTGCCGATGATGCCACCCATCGTGAGGAACAGGCCGAAGACGCGCCCGCGCACCGCATCCGGCACGGATTCCATCAACGCGGCCTCGACCATCGGATAGCAGCCCATGAAGAAGAAGCCGTAAACCGCGAGCGCCATCACCAGCCAGCCCCGTGGCAGGTGTGGAAACGCCGCGATGATCACCGCCGCCGTGATCATCACCCCAGCGGTCCAGCGTGTTCGGTCCCGGTCGCTGAGATGGCCGAAGAGCGGGTTGCTCACGACGCCCATGAGGAAGATGACGCTCAGGGCCACGCCCGCCTCCTTCATTGAAAACCCGTGGGCCTTTTGCAGAAAGAGCGAGCCGAGGCTGCCCATGCTGTGCCCGGCGAAGTCGCGCAGGCTGAACGCCACCGCGGCGGCGAGGAAGAGGAGCCACAGGGCGGCGGTGGGAAAGAGAGCGCGCGACGGCGTGGTAGGGCGAGACTCCGTCGAGCCCTGATTGCCGACGGAGTCGGCGCGAGCGGAGCGAGCATCTTGGCTCAGATCGCCCCCTCCCGAGATGCTCGCTGCGCTTGCCTCGCTCCGCTCGGGATGGGGCTCGACGGAGTCTCGCCCTGCTGGAGTTCGCGCTTCGTCGGCCAGCCAGGCGAAGGCTCCGGCCACCACGATGCCCAGCACGCCAAACTCCAACACCGGCGTGCGCCAGTCGCCGGACTGCGTGGCACGCCATCCTGCGTAAATCGGCCCCGCGAAGAAGCCCGCCCCCGCGCCGATGCCGATCAATCCGAGCGCGCGGCCCGTGGCCTCCGGATAAAGCCGTGCGACCAGGGCCGTCGCCGCCGGGTGGTAGAAACTTCCGCCGATGCCGGCGATGACAACGCTGGCGAGCGCGGCAGGATAGCTTGGTGCAAGCGCGAGCCCGACGAAACCCAGCGCGTTGATGAACAGGCCCCAGCCGAGCAGCTTCTTCCGGCTCACGCGGTCGGCCAGGACGCCGAGCGGATAGCTCAGTCCATAATAGGTGAGCATCATCACCGTCATCGGGAGGGTTGCCTGCTCCAGGCTCGAGAGCTTCAGGTCGCGCTGCATCGGCAGATAGAGCGGCAGGAGCACGACATGATAAAGGTGCGTGAACGCATGCAGGACACCGAGGAGCCAGAGCGTGCGGACGCGATGTTGCGGGGCATCCATGTCAGGCGGTCATCAGGGAACAGCCGCGCGACTCCGCCAGCGTGGCGCGGCCGAGCAGTTCGAAGCCATCGCCGGACCGCACCGCGAGATCCTCGGTTTGAATCGCCATCACGGAGCGGACGTTGGCAAGGTCGAAAATTCGGAGCAGGCCCGTTTCGCCGTTGCTAACTTCTCGACCTGTCTCGGGGCAGATCACCAGTGCGCGGCACCAGTGGGGAAAGTGGAAGACGCGAGCCGTCGCGCCGGGGGCGTCACCCGCCACACGGTCATAGGCTTGGGAGCTGAGTTCGCTCATGCCGTATTCGCAGACGAGGTGCGAGGCCGGGATGCCGAGGAGTGCGGTGATGAGCGCGTGCAGTTCCGGCTTGGGCAGTTCGCGCGAACGGCCCTTGTAGCCGCCGGTTTCCATGACGCGCGATCCGGGCGGCAGCACGATGGACAAGCCTTGTTGCTCCAGGGCATCGAGCAGGTGCATGAACATGAACGCAGTGCCGAGGGCGAGGATCGGCCGGCCGGATTGTTCGGCGTGGCGGAGCGCGGCGAGGGAGGCAGAAGTGTCGAGCGTCCAAGAGTTGTCGGTGCCGGCGGCTGCGGCGAATCGCGAATCGTGAGAGTCAAACGCACGGCTCACCGCTGCAAACATATGCACGAGCGAAGAGTGCGGGGCCTGCTCCGGCGGTGGAGCGAGGGAGAGGATGACGGGGCGGACATCCGATCCGGCCAGCATGTGCCGTTTGAACCACGGGAGCAGCGAGGCTTCATACACCGTAAGCGACCTGGAGGAATGAAAGTGGCGGCTGGGCCGGTGTCCGGTCGTGCCGCTGGAGTGGAAGACTGCGGCGCGTTCGGCTGGCGCGAGGCTGGTGAACTCGAACTCCTTGAACGCCGACGTCGGCACAGCGGGGATCTGCCGCCAATCGGTGAGGGTCTCCGGCGCGATTTGACGTGAGGCACAGAGCAGCCGGTAGGGCGCGACGGAGGAGAACTGAAGCCCGAACAACTCGCGGGCGAGCGAGTTGAATTGAGCCTCCTCAGCGGCCTGGCTGCGTTCGATGAACGCAAGCAGGCGGCCCGAGAATTCGGCAAAGGATGACGTTGGCGTCACGCGGTTTTAGAAGCTGGTGTTCCGCTACAGCTGGGCCGGAGGCTGTGGTGGTTTGCACAGGGTGTCGAGCGGGAAGTGCCGCTCCGGAGGAGCATGGACAATTTTGGGCAATAGTATGACAAGATATGGTTAGCGACCTGATTTTCAGGGTGCTCTGATGGCCCCGTCATACAAACACCAATACAACAATGAAGAAGTTCTCCCTCGCAATTGCCACCCTCGTCGCCGCTGTCGCGCTGGCCTTCAACGCCGCCGCCGAAAGCAAGGGCAAGTCCATCACGCTCTCCGGAAAAGGATGCTGCGCCAAGTGCTGCCTCAAGGAGGCCGGCGAGTGCCAGAATGTCCTGACCGTTGAAAAGGACGGCAAGAAGACCAAGTATTACCTCGCTCAGAACGAGGTGAGCAAAGGTTTCCACAGCGAGATTTGCAAGACCGTGAAGGACATCACCGTCACCGGCACCTGCAAGAAGGTCGATGGCAAGCTCGAGGTGACGCCCGAGAAGATCGAGGCGAAGAAGTAATTTTCGCGGGTGTTCTGGTTTTGGGTTTCCAGACCGCCTGCGGGTTGAGCAGTGAGCAAGGCGCTCCTAAAAACCGGGTTGTGGCTCCTCCTTTCTTGCCACAGCCTGGTTTGAAGGGGTGCCTTGCCGTTTTCAGGGGCTGATTTTTGCGCCCCCAAATTGCTTGGCTGTCAGGAGGCAGGAAACCAGTGGCGTCTGCATCCAGCCACTGTCGTTTGCTTTGGGTTCAGGCGAGCGAGCGAGCCTTGCCATCCTCGTTCCCGGGTGAGTTTGGTGCTGGCTGGTTGAGGCCGCATTCCCCTCGAAGCCGACAAACGCCCTTTGTATGGGAAGCCTCACTCTTCGGTGTGCCAGTCCAAGGAATCCGCCCGGTCACCAGGCACTGGCGCGCTTGAATGCGGCGTGGATGCGAAACGCCTCGGCGGCGGCGGTGTTTGCCTGTGCGCCGCGGGTTCGAAACTGGAGACGCATCAAATCCTGCAGCGGCGAGAAGTTCGCGTCTCCCGAGCGGGCGAGCTGGCTGCGGTGGCAGGCGAGCATCCGTTCCTTCAAGTCCGTGTGCGCGGAGATGTCCACGAAAAAGCCGGGAACGAAGCCGCTCATGTTGATCGTGTCCATGAGCCAGAGCACCGGCGGTTCCGCCAGTGGCACCGAGGCCGTGCGTTGTCCCCGCGACGCTGCAAACCATGTCGCAGCCTCCGCCAGGGTGGACGCGGCACGGTGGTCGGGGTGGTAGTCCTCGGGGGCGTGTGCCAGAACGAGAGTTGGCCGGAAGCGGCGGTAGATTTCGATCAGATGCCGCCGCGCAGCCGCAGTGTCGGCCAGCTCTCCGTCAGGGTGGTTGCCGAAGAAGATCTCGGCTCCGATGAGCTTTGCTGCATCCTGCATCTCCCTCCGGCGGAAGGCGGGAAGATTTCTGATCGGACGGTTTGGTTGTCCCTTGTCTCCCTTGGTCAGAACACAAATTCCAATGCCTGCGCCGTCTGCTTGCGCGCGTGCAAGGGTGCCCGCGCAGAGCAGTTCTGCGTCGTCAGGGTGCGCAACGACGGCCAGCACCCGGTCATTGTTAAAAGAAAACCGCACACGAAACGAAGTGCCCGACGTCCTCGTCAATAGTGAGTCTTAAGCAACTCGATGGCAGGAGCAAGAGTTTGCCGCCATTGCTGCTCCAGGGCCGGGGTGAACTCCTTGTCGAACGTCCTGACGGCCTTGATCAGGCTGTCGGCCCAGAAAGGGTAGAGGTCGGGGGGGACGTTGATTTTGGACCGGGAATGGATTTCCCCGACGGATTTGAGTTTGTCCGAGGCAAACGTCATCTGCGGATTTTTGGCATACATGATCACGTAGGTGATGGTTCCGCGCATGATCCGCTTCTGCTTTTCAAGGTCGGTGTTCTTGAACAGGGGTGCGATCCTGTCCGAGCTCTTGAAGAAGGTGTCGTAAAAAAAGTCGTAAAATTCGGGGGCCATGATGCAGCGCCCGTAACTCTGATTCACCGCCTCGACTGCTTCGATGGTAGTCATAGGTTTCTACTCAGAAAGCCCAAATAAAGTGTTCTTTCGTTGTTCTGCAGTTCAGAAGAAGAACTGAATTTTTGCGTCGCAACCACTGATCGAAACCCTAGCCGCCGTCGAGGACGGTCACCAAGCGTTTTTTACGGTTCTTCCAACTTCTGCGTTCATGTTCATGAGGCTGGCAGTCCTTTGTTTTGTGAGTGCCAGAGGCGGAGGGCGCTCATGCGGCAGGGCATGTTCACAGCGGGTCACAAACTCAGCCAGTCGCGCTAACTGGTCGGACAAGGAGAAAACTGATGCCGACGGCTGTCAGTCAACCCGGAGAACAAGAAAAGGCGGCGGTGTCATCCACCGCCGCCTCGCGAATTGGTCTCCTGTGCCGGGGCCTACTGCTTCTTCCGCTTGGCCGCCATCTCGGACTGGAGTTTCTCAAATTTCTCGGCCTGCTCGGGGGTGAGCACGGCCTTCATCTTGGCGGAGATGTCCTTGCGGGCTTCCTGCATCTTCTTGCCCTTCTCCTCGCGGGAGGCGTTCTGGTCCTGGAAGATGGCGCGAAGCTTCTCACCCTCTTCCTTGAGGATGGGTTCGATCTTGGCCTTCTGCTCGTCGGTGAGACTGAGCGCTTCAGCCATCCTCTTCATGCGCTCTTCTGCCGAGGGCCCCTTGCCCTTGCCCTCACCTTTCTTTTCCTGTGCCTGCGCAGCGGGGCTGAATGCGATGACAGCTCCGAGTGCGAGCGCGAACAACGACGTCTTCTTCATGTGATGTGTGTTTTTTGGTTTTCGATGAGCGGCGGAATTGCCCGCCGGATTCGGTGAGGATGACGCCTCAGCGTGCCGCCGGTTACGTCACACCACGGCCACGGGATTTTCAAGGGTTCCGATGCCGGAGATGCGGATGCGAACACGGTCCCCGACCGCGAGCGTGAAATTGTCCGGCGGCACCACGCCGGTGCCGGTGAGCAGCACCGCCCCGTGCGGGAAGCTCTGGCTGCGGAACAGAAACTCCGCGAGCGAGTCGAACGTGCGCTTGATCTGTCCCACGGAGGTCTCGCCGCCGAAGACCGTCTGGCTGCCGCGCAAGATTTCCACGCCGATCGTCCACGCCCGCGCCTCCGCCTCGCTCGCGCCCACGGTGATGAACGGCCCGACAGCGCAGGACTTCAGGTAGGTCTTCGCCTGCGGAAGGTAGAGGAGGTTCTCGCCCTCGATGTCGCGCGAGCTCATGTCGTTGCCGATGGTGTAACCCACGACGCGTCCGCGCGAGTTGCACACCAGCGCCAGCTCCGGCTCCGGAACGTTCCACTTCGCGTCACGGCGGATGCCCACATCGCCGCCGTGGGCGACGACTTTCTCCGGCAGGGACTTGAAGAAAATCTCCGGGCGCTCCGCGTCATACACGCGGTCGTAGGCGCTGGCGCTGAACTCGGACTCGTCCATGCGGGCCTTTTTGCTGCGCAGATAGGTGACGCCCGCCGCCCACACCTCCTGCTGTTCCACTGGTGCGAGCAGCGTGACTTCCGCGAGCGGCAGGCGCGGCATCGGCAGCGTCATCAGGGCTTGGAGCACGGCGACCAGATTGTCTCCCTCCAGCAAGGCCGTGAGCGACTTCACCCCGGCGGCGGAGAGATCAAGCACCGTGGCGTCGTCCGTGGTGAGGCCGATGCGGGCGTGGTGGCAGGCGGGACCAGTCTTGAAGCGGCAGAGTTTCATGAGTTCGGTGGCGCGTATTTGGGCGGCCAGTCGGAGCGCGTGTCAATCGCCGAACCACGCCGGCTGTCCGGGATCGTGGCCTCCGGCCGGTTCAGATTGAGGCTGCGCGAATGGACGCGCCCGCTATACTGCGAGGCATGAACCGCCGCATTTTCATCGCCCGCAGCCTGGTCGCCTCGTTGGTGCTGCCCTTCTGGCTGGCCGGGTGTTCCACCTTTGATCCGTCCGCAAAGGTCCTGCCGCCCGGACCGCGCGCGTTTGATTTCGCCACCGATACGCTCGCCGTGCCCCTGTCCGAACCCGGGCTGGAGGAGAAGGAATCCCTCGCCGGCACCGCGTTGCGCGGTCATGCGGACGCGCACGTCGCGCGGCAGTTCTTCCTGCACGCCCGGTTCGAGCCGGCACAGCCGCCGCCGTCCGTTGAGGCGCGCATCGGGCTCGTGCGGGAGGTGCTCAGGCGCAGCCCGACGGAAGCGTCGCCCGAGGGCCGGCGGGTGGTCGTGCCCGGCTACGCAAACCTGCGCGAGTTCAGCCGGCTGCAGGGCCATCTGCTGCGCGCCGAGTCGTGGCTCGCATGCCCCTGCGAAAGCCGGGTGCCGCTCCTGACAAAGGCCTTCGTCGGAGATTCCGGCAAGGACGCCGCCGTGGCGGAGCTGCTCGCGTCCACCGGCATCAACCGCCCGGCCCTGGTGCGCCTCTACCGCCAGCACACCCTGCACTACGGACGCTCGCTGCTCGTGTTCGGCGCACAGGCCGCCGAGGGCGAGGTGCGCTTCACAGCCTACGATCCCGCCGCGCCGCAGCAGCCCGTCCAGCTCACCTTCAACCGCGCGAGCCGCGTGTTCGCGTTGTCGGATGACGCCGTGAACAGCGGCACGGCGCTGGGGGTGGACGTTTACCGGCGTTGAGCGGGAGCATCGCGGCATGCCCGCCGTCTAACCGGGCATGAAACGCCTGGCTCTCCTTCCCGTTCTGCTCTGCTGGCTGCTCGCGCAGGTCCCGCTTTTCGCCTCCGGTCTCATCGTCATCCCCGATCCGGTGGATGGCCGCCGGCCACCGCCGCACCCGCCAAGCATCCTGCCGCCGCCCCATCCCATTCCTACGCCGCGCCCGCATGTCTTCGCCCCGATGGAGCTGAATTACCACAAGGTCAGCGCGCGCATCACCGACCAGGTGGCGGTCACGACGATTGAGCAGGAATTCTACAACCCGAACCCGGCGCGGCTCGAAGGCACCTTCCTGCTGCCGGTTCCGAAGGGCGCGCAGCTCAACCGCTTCACGATGGAAATTGACGGGAAGAAGGCCGAGGCCGAGCTGCTCACCGCCGACAAGGCCCGTCGCATCTACGAGGACATCGTCCGCTCGATGCGCGATCCGGCGCTGCTCGAATACATCGGCCAGGACGTCTTCCGCGTGCGGATTTTCCCCATCGAGCCGCACGGCAAAAAGCGCGTTACCCTGAGCTACACGCAGGTGCTCAAGGCCGACGGCGGCCTGCTCAACTACGTCTCGCCGCTGAACACCGCGAAGTTCTCCGCCAAGCCGCTCAAGAACGTCAGCCTCAAGGTCGAGCTGGAGGGCAAACGCCCGCTCAAGGCGCTCTGGTCGCCGAGCCACGCGGTGGACATCCGCCGCGACGGCGGCAGGGCGACCGTTGGCTTCGAGGCGAAGGACGTGAAGCCGGACGCGGACTTCCAGCTCTTCTTTTCCTTCGAAACGGGCGAGTTGAGCGCGAGCCTGCTCACGCACAAGGTCGCGGGCGAGGACGGTTACTTCCTGCTGCTCGCCTCGCCCGGCGCTGCGGACAGGCAGCGCAAATCCGTGCCCAAGGACGTGTGCTTCGTCCTCGACACCTCCGGCTCGATGGCGGGCGGCAAGCTGGAGCAGGCCAGGAAGGCGCTCGCGTTCTGCGTCGAGAACCTGAACGACAACGACCGTTTCGAGGTGCTGCGGTTCTCGACGGAGGTCGAGCCGGTCTTCGACAAACTCGTGGACGCGACCGCAGAACACCGCACGCGCGCCCTGAACTTCATCCGGGACCTGAAGCCGCTGGGCTCCACGGCCATTGATGACGCCCTGCGCAAGGCGCTTGCGCTGCGGGCGGTCCAGGCGGACCGGCAATACGTGGTTGTGTTTCTCACCGACGGGAGGCCGACCATCGGCGTCACGGACGAGCAGGCCATCCTGCGCAACGTGAAGGAGCACAGCAGCGGCCTGACGCGCATCTTCTGCTTCGGCATCGGCTCGGACGTGAACACGCACCTGCTCGACAAAATCACGGAGGAGACCCGGGCGTTCAGCACCTATGTGCTGCCCGAGGAGGATCTCGAAGTGAAAGTCTCGGGCTTCTTCACCAAGCTCAAGGAACCGGCGCTGGCGAACCTGAAAATCACGTTCCCCGACGGCGTGCGGGCGACGAAGCTCTACCCCTCGCCCCTGCCGGACCTGTTCAAGGGCGAGCAGCTCGTGCTGGCGGGCCGCTTCACCGGCGAGGCAAAGGGCCGGTTGCTCATCGAGGGCAGCGTGGCGGGCGGGCCGCGCACGTTCAGCTACGATGTGGATTTCGGTGCCGGCGGCGGGCACGACTTCATTCCCCGGCTCTGGGCCACGCGCCGCGTCGGCCATCTGCTCGACGAGATCCGGCTTCGCGGCGAGAACGCGGAGTTGAAGGAAGAGATCACCGAGTTGGCACGCAAATACACCGTCATCACGCCCTACACCGCATGGCTCATCACCGAGGACGAGTCGAGGCGCAACGTGGTGATGGACCGCCGGCTCCTGCCCCAGTTCCAGACCGACCGCGAGGCGAACCGGCAGGCGGCGGAATCTTACGACAGCTTCAAGAAACTCAAGGAAGGCGACGTGGCCGTCGGCGGCGCCCGGATGGCCCGCGAGCTGAAGGCGGCGGACGCGCCGGTCTTTGCACAGGAGCGCGCCAACCAGTCCGTCGTCCGCAGCTACAACGGGGCCGTGGCTCCATCTCCAGCCCCGGCGGCCAGCCTCCCCGCCGTGGTCGCTCTGGCGGCGCGCGGGCCGGGCACCGCCGCCTCCCGTGTGGCGAGTTACGCCCGGCAGAACCGCTTCGTCGGCGGGAAGAGTTTTTACCAGAACGGCGCGCAATGGGTGGACGCGGACATCCAGCAGTTCAAGGACGCCAGGACGGTGAAACTTCAGTTTGGCTCGGCGGACTACTTTGCCCTGCTGGGCAGGCAGCCGCAGATTTCCCCATGGCTGGCGCTGGGCCGCAACGTGCAGTTCGTCCTGAACGGCACGCTCTACGAAGTGGCGGACTAGAGCGGTTTCAAAAAACCTGTGGCGGCAAAACCTCGCGGAATTTTCCGCCCCGGCCTTCAGAATGCGGCCACAGTTTTCATGTAGCCGCTCCAGCCTCGGAATCCGCCGGCTCGCCGCCCCCGACCGGAATGGCACGATCTTGGCCAACTCTTCCCTCCCCTGCCTTGGGGCTTGATTTGATTTAAGCCTTTGCCGGATAGTCGGCGCGTGCGCCAATGGACCCAGATTGCAGCAAGTCCGTCGGGTGAACGTTAGAATGAGCCGGTGCCGCGTGCAGGTCTGTTATTCGGGACGCGTGCAGGGCGTCGGCTTCCGCTACTCGGTGAAGCAGGTGGCGGTGGGCTACGACGTGACCGGCACGGTCCGCAATCTGTCCGACGGGCGCGTGGAGCTGGTGGCCGAGGGCGCACGAGACGAGCTGGAAGCGTTCCGGCAGGGCATCCGGGACGCGGGGCTGGGCGGTTTGATCCAGCACGAAGACGCCCTGTGGGCCGAAGCCCAGAGTGGGTTCCGCGGTTTTGAAATAGTCCGTTAGAACGCCGTTCAATGAAATACGCGATCATCGCCGACATCCACGCGAACTGGGAGGGGCTCCAGGTTGTGCTGGCAGACGCGCAGGCCAACAAGGTCACCCACTACGCCTGCCTCGGTGACGTCGTCGGCTACAACGCCAACCCCAAGGAGTGCCTCGACGTGATCCGCTCCATGGGCATGCCCGTGGTCAAGGGCAACCACGACGAATACTGCTCCGTGGATTCCGCCCTGGAAGGCTTCAATCCCCACGCCGCCGAGGCCGTGAACTGGACCCGGTCCCAGCTCAACGAGGAGGACATCCTCTGGCTCCGCGAACTGCGCTACATCCGGCTGGTCGCCAACTTCACCATCGTCCACGCGACGCTCGACGGCCCCAAGCGCTGGGGCTACGTGTTCGACAAGCTCGCCGCCGCCGCCAGCTTCACCTACCAGAACACCGGCGTCTGCTTCTTCGGCCACACCCATGTCCCGGTCGCCTTTGTCCGCGATGCCACCGTCCGCGGCGGCACCTACTCAAAGTTCAAGGTCGAGCAGGGCAAAAAGTATTTCGTCAACGTCGGCAGCGTCGGCCAGCCGCGCGATGGCAACCCCAAGTGCGCCTACGTCATCTACGACATGGACGAGCAGACCATCGAGCTGCGCCGGCTGGACTACGACATCGCCACCGCACAGGCGAAGATCCGCGCCGTCGGCCTTCCCGAGCGCCTCGCCGAACGCCTCGCCCTGGGCAAGTGAGGCCGCAAAGAGGCACAAGCGGCACCAAAAGTCTTCCTTTGAACCTGCCCGGCCGAGTCGGGCGCGTTTCATTTTTCACGTCAACCGGGGGCGCATTCGCGCACTGCCCCGGAGCGCGGCGTTCACGCCGCAGAAGGCTGCGAGTGAACGAAACGCCCCGGAAAATACGGGCGGTTTCTGCGCCGCCCACCCTGCTGCGGCTTGAAAGCCGCGCTCCTTCGGGGGCAGTGTCAAGATGCGCTGCCGGGCGCGATTTCTTTGTGCCTCTTGAGCCTCTTTGTGGCTAATCTTCCCTCCTCTTTGCGGTGAAGGTTCTCATCCTCAAACCCAGCTCGCTCGGCGACGTGGTGCAGGCGCTCCCGCTCCTGCGCCTGCTCAAGCGGCACCGTCCCGATGCGGAAGTCCACTGGTGGCT
>JBAYGL010000119.1:0-11910 GCA_041666725.1 Limisphaerales bacterium | reverse complement strand
CCAACTTGAACCGATAGATGGACTTCACCATTGACGGAGCCGCGGTCCGCTCAAACCAAGCTGCTGAACACCACGGATACTGGCAGGCCACCGGCACCAGACCGTGTTTCACCGCATTCTGGTGGACGTAGTTCAGACGCGCCAGATACGACCGCTGATGCGTCAGTCGCGTCTCCCTGAAGTTAAACCAGACCTGGCGCTCCGGTGAGTTGTCGAGCTCGTTCACCCAGGCGGCGGTCTTCACGTGCAACATGCTCAACATCACACTGAGGCTGGATGCATCCGGGGCGTCCGACGGCGAGTGCGCAACAAAGTGGTAGTGGTTTGAAAATACGGCCCATGCCTCCAGTTGCCAGCCGAACTGCTTCGTCACGCTCAACAAGCCGCGATGCAAAACTCGGAGCCGGGCCGAACCGCGAAAGTGGTGGGCCTTCTGGTATGTCGAGGCAGTGACGAAGTAAGTGCCACGCTCGGCAAGCTGGTGTGTGGGTGCGTGGGGCCAGGGCGTCTTCGGCTCGGGCATGGAGCGACGATGCCGGTGGTGAGGCGGGAAGGGAATTGGAAAGTCGTCCGCCAAACCCGAAAGCGGTGGAGGGCCACCGCAGTCCAAGACGCTGGCGCGAAGCCGATGGCCCTGTGGTCGCGAAGCGTCTTGGAGTGCGCC
This sequence comes from Limisphaerales bacterium, assembly GCA_041666725.1. Classification (GTDB taxonomy): domain Bacteria; phylum Verrucomicrobiota; class Verrucomicrobiia; order Limisphaerales; family SXTU01; genus SXTU01. Next base: position 11,246 of record JBAYGL010000119.1, on the reverse strand, counting down.
AGCCCTCTGGCGCTTTCAGGAGGCCTACCTACACAGAAGAATGCAGTTTCAAGGTGAGGATTCTACCCTTGGTCGCGCCGATGTTCGTCTTCGCATCGTTCACCATTCTCGTTTCTGTCTCCATGTATCTGGCAAAAGAGGCACCTTTGAAGTGCAAGATGTCGATCATCAACCTTTGGACCCATCCGTTCTTCCAATTCGAGATGTCCAAGTGAGCATCAGGAGGTGTCTGTTTGATCTGGAGATACACCTTCTCCAAGTCTGTCTGCAACTTGCGAACATGGTCGGCCTCCGACAAGAATTCATTGTCGAAAAGCGTTTGGTCCAACTCAATAAAAAGCCTCGTCAAATCAATCTGTCCTTCCCCGAACATACTCCGGTCAAAACTTGGACCCGGACCAGGCAGGGCCGTGGCAATCCGGAACCTGCTCAAGATGCCAGCCATCAAAATCCGTAGCTGTCGAAGTCGGCTGTCTTGAGTGACCAACTCTTCAACATACCTTTCCGCCTCGGCCTTCCAATTTCTGAGCAAGTCGGCCGGATAGTTATTCCAATCTGGGCCATCAACTTCGCGTGCATGTTTGGTGCAAAGCCAAATCCCATTCGTAAAGGATTTGCACTCCATGTCTTTTAAGTGAGCGGCCGGACGCGGTCCGCCAGGAGCCGCTGAGTGGATGTGTGCAGCATCCCCAAGTCTCAGGACATCCTCTCCAACCGATGCCGGCCGAATGGTCAAACAACGACAGAGCGGGTGGCTACACATGTATGCCACTCGTTCCGCCAGTAGCCGCTTAACTCCTTTGCTGAAGTTTCTCCCAAAACGATTGCCCTTCTTTGGCATGGTTCCTCATCCCTTCTGCACTTCCTTCGCCCACGCGTCTTTGAGCGTGATCGTGCGGTTGAAGACGGGCGTGCCGGGCGTGCTGTCCTTGTCCAGGCAGAAGTAGCCGATCCGCTCGAACTGGTAGCGCGCGGCGGGATCGGCGGCTTTCAGGGACGGCTCCAGCTTGGCGGTCACGACTTCGAGGCTCTTCGGGTTGAGCACGGTCTTGAAGTCGCGGCCGTCCTTCTCCGGCTCGGCCTCGGTGAAGAGGCGGTCGTAGAGGCGCACCTCGGCGTCCACGGCGTGCGCGGCGCTGACCCAGTGGATCGTGCCCTTGACCTTGCGTGCGGAGGTCGCGCCGCCGGTCTTGCTGTCGAGGTCGGCGGTGCAACGCAGCTCGGTGATGTTCCCGGCGGCGTCTTTAACCACTTCGTCGCACTTGATGATGTAGGCGTATTTGAGCCGCACCTCGCCGCCGGGTTTGAGGCGGAAGTATTTGGGCGGCGGGACTTCGGCGAAGTCGTCGCGCTCGATAAACAGTTCGCGGCTGAAGGGAACTTTGCGTTTGCCGGCGGTTTCGTCTTCGGGGTTGTTGATGGCGTCGAGTTCCTCGGTCTGGTCGGCGGGATAGTTGGTGATGACGACCTTGATCGGGCGCAGCACGCCGAGGCGGCGCTGGGCGCGCTTGTTCAGGTCTTCACGGATGGCGTGCTCATAGACCGCGATGTCCGTGATGCTGACGAACTTCGTCACGCCCACGCCGATGGCGAAGGCACGCAGGGCCTCGGGCGTGACGCCGCGCCGCCGGATGCCGCTGATGGTGGGCAGGCGCGGGTCATCCCAGCCGGTGACGAGGCCGGCCTCCACGAGCGCGATGAGCTTGCGCTTGGAGACGATCATGTGGCTCGGGATGAGCTTGGCGAACTCGTATTGGTGCGGCAGCGCGCGGGGAAGGTCGAGCGACTCCAGAATCCAGTCGTAAAGCGGGCGGTGGACCTCGAACTCCAGCGTGCAGATGCTGTGCGTGATGCCTTCGAGGTAATCGCTCAGGCAGTGTGCGAAGTCATACATCGGATAAATGCACCACTTCGCGCCGGTGTGGTGGTGCTCGGCGTGGCGGATGCGGTAGAGCAGGGGGTCGCGCAACCAGACGTTCGGCGCGGCCACGTCGATCTTTGCGCGCAGCACGCGCGTGCCATCGGGGAACTCGCCGGCCTTCATGCGGGCGAAGAGGTCGAGGTTCTCGGCGACGGTGCGGTTGCGAAACGGGGATTCCTTCGCGGTGCGACGATACTCATCGGTGTCTTCGGGTGAGAGATCGCAGACGAAGGCATTGCCCTTCTCGATGAGCCGGACGGCGTAGGAGTGGATTTGGTCGAAGTAGTCGGAGGCGTAGAAGGGCTCGGCGGGAGTTGAGAGTTGAGAGTTGAGAGTTGAGGGGCCGAGATGGAAGTCCGGCTTGCCGTTGACGGTCTGTGTGGCGGGAGTTGCGCCCTTGGGCTTGAGGCCCAGCTTGTCATCCGCCCAGCCGGCGAGGAGCCAGTTCACGTCGGCCTGGATGCTCTCGACGTATTCGATGTCCTCCTTCGTGGGGTTGGTGTCGTCCATGCGGAGGTTGCACACGCCGCCGAACTCGCGCGCGATGCCGAAGTTGAGGCAGATGCTCTTGGCGTGGCCGATGTGGAGGTAGCCATTCGGCTCCGGCGGGAAACGCGTGTGAATGCGCGGGTAGCGCCCTTCTGCAACGTGCTTGGCGACGATGTCGCGGATGAAGTCGCTCGGCGTGGGTGCGGGCGTGGCGGATGCGTCTGGGTTGCTCATTAAGTGCGGGTGGGACGGTAGCAAAGCCTTTCGGCGCGGAGGAAGAGGATTTCCTGACCGCGTTCTCCGGAGGCAAAACCAAGGCTCGACCTTCCCCCGTCGTGCGCTAGACTAGCCTCGTCATGTCAACGATTGCGCCCGCCGCGCCGCCGCAGAAGATCAACCTCCGCCGCCCTGACATCATGTCGGCCGTGCAGGCGCAGGTGGAGTCGCACTACCGCAGCACGCTGGTGGAGCGCATCCGTTCCAGCGGCAACCAGCTCTCCGCGCCGGGCCTCACCATCAAACTCGCGAAGGAGTTCGGCTTCTGTTACGGCGTCGAGCGCGCCATTGACCTCGCCTACGCGGCCCGGCGCTCCTTCCCGGCAGACAAGCCCATCTACCTGCTCGGCGAGATCATTCACAACCCCGAGGTCAACGACCAGATCCGCAACCTCGGCATCCGCATGCTTGCGAACAAGCCCACGGACGTGGAACTCGCCGTGTTGCAGCGCGAAGACGTGGTCATCATCCCCGCGTTCGGCACCGAGGTCGCCACGCGGCGCAAGCTCGAGGAGAAGGGCTGCCTGCTCGTGGACACCACCTGCGGCGACGTGATGAGCGTGTGGAAGCGCGTCCGACAATACTCGAAGGAGAGCGTCACGAGCATCATCCATGGCAAGGCCAAGCACGAGGAGACCAAGGCGACAACATCTCAGGCCACGGCCTACGGCGCGGGTCATTACCTCGTCGTCTTCAACCTCGCGGAGACGGCCTACGTCTGCGACTACATCCTGCGCGGCGGGGACAAGGCGGAGTTTCTGGAGAAGTTCAAGGGTGCTTACTCGCCCGGTTTCGACCCCGACCAACATCTCACGGCGGTGGGTGTGGCCAATCAAACGACGATGCTCCGCGGCGAGACCGAGGAAGTGCAGCGGCGCTTCAAGGCCGCGATGGAGAAGAAATACGGCGCGGAAAAACTCGAGGAGCACTTCCGCTTTTTCGACACGATTTGCGGCGCAACGCAGGACCGGCAGGACGCGCTGGAAAAGCTGCTCCACACGAAGCTCGATCTGCTGCTCGTCGTCGGTGGCTACAATTCATCGAACACCTCGCATCTCGCCGAGATGGGCGAGAAGGTGCTGCCCACTTACTTCATCAAGAACGCGGCCAAGATGGAGTCCGCCGCGCTCATCCGGCATTGGAACCAGCACAAGCACGTCGAGGAAAGCACGCCGAACTGGCTGCCCGCCGGCACCATCACCGTGGGCATCACCGCCGGCGCAAGCTGTCCGAACAACCTGATCGAGGACGCCATCCGGCGGCTCTTCGAGCTGCGGGGGATTGCCGTGCAGGAGTTGCTGGCGAACTGACGCAGCCGATTTCGCGTTCCGCCTTCCGCGCTCCGCGTTTAGCCCATGCCCTGCACCCGCGCCGAACTCGAAGCCCGCGAACGGCAGTTCCTCGCGCCGTTCGCCCAGTTCTCCGCCGACACGCGCGGGCGCAAGCACAGGGAGGCCCCGCCCGAGTGGCGCACGCATTACCAGCGCGACCGCGACCGCATCATCCACTCGCGCGCCTTCCGCCGGCTGGAATACAAGACGCAGGTCTTCCTCAACGGCACCGGCGACCACCTTCGCACGCGGCTTACGCACACGATGGAAGTCGCGGGCATCGCCCGGAACATCGCCCGCGCCCTGCGGCTCAACGAGGATCTCACCGAGGCCATCGCCCTTGCGCACGATCTCGGCCACTCGCCTTTCGGCCACACGGGCGAGGTGACGCTCGACCGCCTGATGCGCGTCCACGGCGGTTTTGAACACAACCGCCAGAGCCTGCGGGTCGTCGAGCAGCTTGAGCAGAAGTATCCGGGGTTCCCTGGGCTGAACCTGACGTGGGAGGTGCGCGAAGGCTTGGTGAAGCACTACTCCGCCTACGACCACCCGAGCAGACGGCCCGGCTTCGACGCGAAGAGTTCTTCTCTCGAAGCCCAGGTTGCCAATCTCGCCGACGAAATTGCCTATTACAGCCACGACCTTGACGACGGTCTCGATGCCGGCCTGCTGTCCGAAACGAAGCTTCGCCGCGACGTGAAGCTCTGGGCAGGAGCCGCCCGCCGCACGAAGCGCGACCACGGCGAACTGCCCGATGAGTGCCGCCGCTATTTCATCATCCGCTGCCTGATTGACGATCATGTGCGCGACGTGGTCGAGACCAGCGAGCGGCTCATCGCCGGGGCTGGTGTGACGTCAGCCGACGACGTCCGCCTCCATGCCAGGCCGCTCATCCGCTACAGCGACACCCGCCGGAAACTGAACCTGGAGCTGCGGAAATACCTTTACCAAAACCTCTACTTCAGCGACGCCGTCCACGGCCCGCACGTCCGCGCCACGGAGATGCTGGAGGAACTCTTCCGTCATCTGCTCGCACATCCCGCAAAAACCGACGCGTGGACGCGGAAGCAGGCCCGGAAGGAAGGCTGGCCACGTGCGGTGTGCGATTATCTGGCGGGGATGACGGACCGGTTCGCGTTTGAAACCCATCGGCGGCTCAAACCGGCCAATGAGGTGAAGCGCGGCGGTCAGAAGTGAAACGCCGGGTTCCAGATCACCGGGCCGGAGCGGGACTCGCTGACCGCACCTGATGCACTGAAGCTGCCCCCGTTCGTAATCGCATTCTGTTTGATGAACTCCGCGTGGCCGTCCACGAAGCTCAGGATCCCGCCCGTCCCGCCATGGCGTTTGGCAAAGCTCCGCCACCGATTGGCGGGATTGACCGAGTTGAATGAGTTCGGCGACCCCGCAGTGTTCATCTCCGTGTTGGGGCTGAATGACGCGTCGTAGAACGAGACCGTGAGCGCCGGGTTTGGGATGCTCGTCATCCGCGCAGCGCCGGGATACGCCATCGTCCCGACCGCCTGCTTGAGGTCAAGGTTCATGCAATAGCTGAAAAAGCCGTATCGTCCCCCGTTTGCGAGGGTCGCCTCATCCGTTTGAACAAAACGGGCGGCAGGACAGTGGAACATCTTCCCGACACCTCCGGGATACGGAAGCCCTGTCGAGTTTTGCTGGAAATCAGTCACGCCAGGGGCAGTCCAATAGTTGGAAAGCGGTTGTTCATTCATATTCGCCGCCAGGACATTAAACCACGCCGCCTGATCCGCCGGGGTGCCGGATGGCGCTGGAAGCGCGCCGGTCCCGTAAGTGCCGCTGAAGCCTCCCATCCCGTCACGGGCCAGCATGTCGTCGTTGTCCGCTGCGTAGATGGTGATGGCGAGCCCCCATTGCTTGAGGCTGCTGTAACAACGCGCTTGTTTTGCCTTGTCCTTCGCCTTCGTCAAGGCCGGCAGAAGCATCCCCGCAAGGATCGCGATGATGGCGATGACGACGAGGAGTTCGATGAGGGTGAAGGCTGAAACGAATGAGAAACGGGGACACGTAGATGACTTCATAAACGCGACTGAGTTCTGAGTTCCGTGACGCACCTCGCGCCAACTTCCTATGTAACGCCCGGAATTCTAAGAAAGACTTGGCCTTTGGCAAGTCGTTTTTCAGGGGCGTTTTTCAGACGGAACCGGGCGCATTCGGGCACTGCCGCCGGGGCGCGGCGTTCACGACGCAGAAGGCAGCGAATGAACGAAACGCCCCGGCAAATACGAGCGGTTTCTGCGCAACCCACCCTGCTGCGGCGTCAACGCCGCGCTCCTTCGGGGGGGGGCAGTGTCAAAATGCGCCCATCGGAACCGGGCGCATCTTGCTCCCCGGCCTCGATGTGACTGGCATTGCGGAGCGCCGATCTCTGATCCGGCGCGTTTCCGGGTGCTTTTCAATACCCGCCGGGTCGGAGACCGGCGCTCCGGGGTGTCAGGATTCGCCCGTCCGAATGATGAGGTGTGAGCGCGGCCTCGGGGCCGCAGTGGTGCGACCGATTTCTGACGCGTTATTCTCGCGGGCACTGTGGTGCCAACGCGGACGATCGGACGCGGAGTTTCCGGCGGTTGTGGCTTCGAGAAACCAGTTCAGCGCACCACTTCAAACGCGAAGCCCTTCAGGTATTCCGTCTCCGGGATGCACGGGATGAAGGGGTGATCCGGCGACTGGCTGAAGGTCGCGACGCGGCGCAGGACGCGGCGGGTGTCGAAGGCGGCGGAGAGGATCACGTCCTGGAACGTCGCGCTGTCCACATGATGCGAACAGCAGAAGGTCGCCAGCAGGCCGCCGGGCTTGAGGAGCTTCAGGGCGCGGAGATGGATTTCCTTGTAGCCGCGCAGTGCGTCCGGAACGGAGGCGCGGTTGCGGGTGAAGGACGGAGGATCGAGCACGATGGCGTCGAACTTGGGGATGAGCTTCTCGTGAGGGCCGACGGTGGTCTGGGCCTTCAGCCAGTCAAAGACGTTGGCGGCCTCGAAGGTGCATTTCTCCGCGAGGCCGTTCGCTGCCGCATTGCGCGTGGCGGCGGCCACGGCGTCGGCGCTTTGATCGAGCCCAAGGACGCGTGAGGCCCCGGCCCGCGCTGCGTGCAATGCAAACCCGCCGAGGAAGCTGAAGCAGTCGAGGACGGTGGCGTCGGGGGTGAGCGCGATGAGTTCGGCGGTGCGCTGGTAGTTGGCCTGCTGGTCGAGGTAAAGGCCGGTCTTGTGGCCCGCGCGCAGGTCGGTCTCGAACTTGAGGCCGTTCAAGTTCACCGTCACCGGGCCGTCGAGCGTGCCTTCGATCATGCCGTTGGCCTCGGGCAGGCCCTCGAATTTGCGCGAGGCCATCTCGTTGCGTTCGACGATGGCGCGCGGATTGAAGATGGCCTTGAGCGCGGCCACGATCATCGGCTTGCGCAGGTCCATTCCCAGCGCGGAGGTCTGCACCACGAGCACGTCGTCGTATTTGTCCACGATCAGGCCGCTGAGGAAATCACCCTCGGCGCTGACGACGCGGAAGGAGGTCGCGCCCGGCAGATGCCGCTGGCGGATGGCCAGCGCCGCGCGGATGCGCGACTCGAAGAACGCCTGGTCCACGGTGACGTGCTCATGGGTGAGCAGGCGGACGGTGATTTTCGACTTGGCGTTGTAGAGGCCCACGCCAAGCCAGTGCTTGCGGTGGTCCTTCACTTCCACGAGGTCGCCGTCCGTGACGGGCTGCGTGACGTGCATGATGGCCCCGCCGTAAATCCAGGGATGCCCGGCGACGATGCGGTCGGCTTCACGGGGCTTGAGGATGACGACGGGGAGTTGGGAAACGGTGGCTGGTGCGGTCATGTTTGTAAACAGGTTGGAAGGGAGGGAGCAGGATTAGGATCAGGATTAAGAGCAGGAACCGAACGCCAAACTCCAGCTCCTGATCTTGATCCTAATCCTGCTCCCCCGCTTCGGGTCGCAGATAAAGCCAGACCCGCCGCCGCCGGGAAAGCCTTTTTCCTGGCCGGAATCCCGGCTTGACCCGTTTTCCGCTGCTGCTAGCTTTTCACCCATGTTTGGCACTGTCGGACAAGTCCTGTTTGCGGAAGTCGTCGTAGTTGGCGACGCCGCGGGGCCTTGTCGGGCGTGACGAGAGATTTCGACAAGAACCCACGGCTGGCAGCAGTCGTGGGTTTTTTGTTCGCCACGCGCCGCCAGCCCAAAAACCATAGCAAGCCATGAGCAAAGCATCCGCAGATCACGCTGAAACGAAAGCCCGCCCGTCCGAAAAGGCCGAGGTCGGCCCGCGCATGAAGGGCAGCGATCTCCTCATCCGGTGCCTGGAACGCGAGGGCGTGGACACCATCTTCGCCTATCCCGGCGGCGCGAGCATGGAGTTCCACCAGGCGCTCACGCGTTCGAAGATCCGCACCATCCTGCCGCGCCACGAGCAGGGGGGCGTCTTCATGGCCGGCGGTTACGCGCGCGCGACCGGCCGGGCCGGCGTCTGCATGGCCACCTCCGGCCCCGGCGCCACCAACCTCATCTCCGGCATCGCGGATGCCTACATGGATTCCATCCCGGTCGTGGCCATCACCGGCCAGGTGCCGCAGGCGATGATCGGCAAGGGCGCGTTTCAGGAAACCGACTTCTTCGGCATGACGCTGCCGATCGTGAAGCACTCCTACCTGGTCACGGACATCAACGACATCCCGCGCATCATCAAGGAGGCATTCTACCTCGCGCAGTCAGGCCGGCCCGGTCCCGTCATCGTGGACGTGCCCAAGAACATCCAGCAGGCGGAGACGCAGCCGGTGTATCCGAAGGAAATCAACATCCGGGGATACAACGCGGACAAGCGCGCCAGCGACATCGCGCTCAACGAAATCATCGGCCTGCTGGAAAAGTCCGAGCGGCCCGTCATCTACGCCGGCGGCGGCGTCATCAGCGGCAACGCCTCGGCGGAACTCCTCGAGTTTGCCGAGCTGACGCAGATTCCCGTCACCACCACCCTCATGGGCTGCGGCGCGTTCCCCGAGACGCACGGGCTTTCGCTCCGCTGGCTGGGCATGCACGGCGCCGCCGCCGCGAACTGGGCCGTCAGCGGCGAGTTCAAGCCCCGCACCTCCCCCAACGACCCGATGGTTCCGCTGAAGCCCGGCGCCGACCTCCTGCTCGCCTTTGGCGTGCGCTTCGACGACCGCGTGACCGGCAAGGTGGACAAGTTCTGCGAGCGCGGAACGATTGTTCACATCGACATTGATCCGTCCGAGATCAACAAGAACAAGCCCGCCAACCTGCCCGTCGTCAGCGACATCAGGTTCGCGCTCGGCAAGCTCAACGAGATGCTCCGCAAGCGCGCGCTGGCGAACAAATACGCCGCCTGGGTCGCCCAGTGCAGCGAGTGGAAAGCCCGCGCGCCTTTCCGCTACACGGCCAACGAAGAGGTCGTGAAATCCCAGCACATGAAGGACCATCTCGCGGGCCACGAGAAGGAGGTCATCCTCCCGCAATACGCCATCGAGCTGCTCTACGAGCTGACCGGCGGCGACGCCATCATCACCACCGGGGTGGGCCAGCACCAGATGTGGGCCGGCCAGTGGTTCAAATACACCTGGCCGCGCCAGTTCCTCACGAGCGCCGGCCTCGGCGCGATGGGCTTCGGCTATCCCGCCGCGCTGGGCGCGAAGGTGGCCTGCCCGCAGAAGCAGGTCATCGACATTGATGGCGACGGCTCCTTCCTGATGAACATCCAGGAGCTCGCCACCGCACACATCGAGAAGATCGCCGCCAAGGCGATCATCCTGAACAACCAGCACCTCGGCATGGTGGTGCAGTGGGAGGACCGCTTCTACGCCGGCAACCGTGGCAACACGTATCTCGGCGACCCCGACAACATGAAGGCCATCTACCCCGACTACGTGGCGATGGCCAAGGGCTTCAACGTCCCGTGCGAGCGCGTGATGTTCAAGAAGGACCTCCGTGCCGCCATGCAGCGGATGCTCGACTCCAAGGAGCCCTACCTCCTCGACGTCATCACGCCCTACACCGAGCATGTGCTGCCCTTCATCCCGGCCGGTCGCACGGTGGCGGACATGGTCATACCATGAGCCGGAGCAAGGCGCTTGAAATGCCCGGGTGAGCGCGTCCTCTTCCTTCACCCTGGCCACGATGGTGCAGGGGACATTGCGCCGCCGTGCTTCGATGCGGACGGCAGGCTGGGCTCGCACAGCGGCGCGCGTTCCCTGATGCTGTCCCTTCGGTCATTTTACCCGTGAGCGCCAAATACTCCTTCACCCTCGCATCCGAGGACAAGCGGCGCGCCGACCTGCCGAGGAAGATTCTCATTGCCCAGCACCAGACGGAGACGGTTGCGCACGTCACGCTCAGGCTTCTCGCCTTCCTCATGTTCTGGAGGCCCCGGCTGCAGCTTGAATCCAATCTCCACGACGACGACATCCCGTTCATCCCGGACCTTGTGCAGCTTGATTACTCGCTGCGGCCCGCGCTCTGGGTCGAGTGCGGCGAGTGCTCGGTGGCGAAGCTGCACAAGCTCGCCGTGAAGTGCCACGACGCGGAAATCTGGGTGGTGAAACGCTCGGCCGCCGAGGTTGAGCAACTGCGGCTCGCCATGAAGAAGGCCGAGCTGCGCGAGGACCGCTACAGCCTGCTCGCGCTGGACGCGGAGATGTTCAACGAGGTCTGCGGCCTCGTGCAGCAGCGCAACGAGGTGACGCTGTTCGCCTGCGATTTCAACTCACCGAAGTTTCAGTTCGACTTCAACGGGCTGTGGTTCGACGCGGAGTTCGGCGTGGCGAGGTTTTGATTCGCCGCGAAAGGGCACAAAGCCCGCAAATGGAAAAAGGCGCAGGACAGAAACCGGGAGCCACCGAAGGAAAGTTCTCTATGAGCTCTATGCGCCCTCTCGCGGCTACTTCTTCCCGAGCACTTCCTTGAGCTTGTCGGAGGCTTCCTTGCCGGCGGCGAGCTTCTGGCGGACGAGCTTGTAGGCTTCGGAGGCGCGCTTCTGGCCCTCGGTGATCTGCCACGGGCTCATCAGGCGCATGACCTTGTCGCGGGCCTCGACCGCGCGCTGGTAGCCGAACGCGCCGACGAGGTTATACCACTTGTAAGCCTCCACGTAATCCTGCGCGACGCCGCGACCGAGTTCGTGGCAGTTGCCAAGGCGGAACTGCGAGTCGAGATGAGCCTGCTCGGCGGCGCGGGCATACCATT
>JBAYGL010000118.1:0-12037 GCA_041666725.1 Limisphaerales bacterium | reverse complement strand
TACCGCGAGCTGACCGTCTCCGCCCTCGCCTTGGAGTTGCACAGGCGCAAGCACGGGCGTCACCCGGACTCGCTCGACCGGCTGGTTCCGGAGTTCCTGCCCGCCGTGCCGGTGGATTGGATGGATGGCAAGCCACTGCGCTACCGGCTCAATCCTGACGGCTCGTTCACCCTCTGGTCCGTCGGCGAGAACCTCATCGATGACGGTGGCGATGCCTCGGGTGCGCCTGTGAACATGAGACGGAACGACTTTTGGGAGGGCTGCGACGCCGTGTGGCCGCGCCAGCCACCGTGAACGGCGCGGTTGTGGTGGAGGACGACAAGCACCTCGGCACGCGGCCCGGGAAGGTGATTCGGATGAATCAGCAGTAGGTCAGTGCTGGGCTTTGCCGGTGTGCTGCGCGCGCCGTCACTTCCCGGCGGGCTCGACCAGCAACTCCTGCACCCCCGGGCCGGAAATCTTGTTGCCCGAAACGGTCGTTCCCTCGGACTTGCCGCGGACTCGAAACGCCGCCTGAACCGCATCCTGAACTGTGTTGTCGCTCGCGGTCACGCTGGCACCGTCGCCGAACAGCGCGTGCCGCCAGCCGCTCACGGTGTTGCCGGTCATCTCCACCTTCGCACCGGGCAGCGCCCAGACGCCGAAGTTTGGCGAGCCGCCTTTGCGCACGGCGGTGCCGGCGATGCGATTGTTCAACATGCGAAGCGTGCCCGCGCAACGCACCGCCGCCACGCCGCCGCCGCGCAGCGTGTTGTTCGTGAACACCGCCGTCGCGCCCTCCGCGACCATCACCAGCGGCGGCATGTCGTTGGTTCGTGAAATTTCATTGCCGCTCAACGTCACCGTCCAGCCCGCGTTGATGCCGACGGCCACCGTGCCGTTCTGAATGAGCCGGTTGCCGGTCAACACGACGGAATTAGCTCCGCCACCCGACAAGCCCACGCCCGCCGTCTTGTTCAGGTGGCAATAGTTGCTGCTGACCTGTGTCTCCCGCCCCGTCATCAGCCCGATGCCCGACTCGCCGTTCTTGAAACACTCGTTGTTCAGGATGGCGGGTCGCGCGTGGTCACGCGCGCCGATGCCCGCGAGCAAGTTGTCGAAGCAGCGGTTGAAACGCAGCACCGGCTCGGCCTCCTCATCCACGCCAATGCCCGCCATGCCGTTGGCGCGGCAGTCATTGCGTTCGACGAGCGGCCGCGTGTTCGCCCCCGTGCGGATGCCGATGCCCGCGCGGCGGTTGTCGTAGCAGAGGTTGGAACGCACCGTCGGGCACGCACCCTCGCTGATGCCAATGCCGGCGCGGATGTTGCCAAAGCAGCGGTTCAACTCGACGAGCGGGCTGGCGTTCTCGTGCCCGATGCCCGCGTAGAAATTCTCGAAGCAGGTGTTGCCGCGAATGGTCGCCGTCGAGCCGCGCATCGAGCCGATGCCGCCGGCCATGTTGCGGAAGCACACGTTGCTCACGACGAGCGGCGAGCACGCGCGCCCGTCCATGCCCGTGATGGCGATGCCCGTGTAGCCGACGTGGTGGACGATGTTCCCGCGCACCTCGCAGCTCACGCCTTGGATGCTCACCCCCGCGACGCCGGGCGCGCCGATGTGCTCGTGCGCCTGTTCGTTGCCGCGCGTGGCGAAGTGTTTCCGCCACTCGGCGTCGTCGTGACGCCCGACGCCCGTGACGGTGAAGCCATCCAGCACTGCGCCCTCGGCCATCGCGACGCCTGCGTTCTCCTCCGCTTTGCCGCCGCCATCAATGACCGTTGCCTCCGCACGGGCGAGGCCGAGCTTGCCCGGCGCATCATCGCCCGCGCTGCGCAACGTGACGCGCTCCTTCAGCCGCACCCGTTCGCGATAAGTCCCCGCCTGCACGAGCACCACATCACCGGGCTTCGCCGCATCCACGCCGGCCTGGATGGTGGGAAAGGCCGCCGGCACGCGCAGTTCGGCGGCTGTCAGCGTTACGTTGGCGATTAGCAACGCGCAAAACACCTTCGCCAGACAGGTGAAGATGTTTCGCGGCGCCTCACAGTGAGAGGAGTCGAAGTGGTGCATCTGGCAGTCCGACTCACCGCGACCGCACTCGCTTCAGCCCGAAGTCGAGCCGCATAGCGTAATGTAACCGATGAACCAACCGCACACTTGCTTGAATTCCCGTAGTGGCATGCCGTGCAGTCGATGCGAGGGCCTATCCGAAGCATCTGTTACGCTGCACTAAGGCGGCTCGACTTCGGAGTTCGTGTTGAAATGGAAGGACAGGCGGGACGCGCTGTCCTACTCCGCTTCCGATTCGCGCGCGTGTGCGCGCGCACCGCGCCGCAGCCACCCGAAGGCGTCAGGCGGCTTTGGTTGGAAAGGGTCGAGCAGGTGCAGTGAGTCGGTGCCTTCCGCGTCAATCACTTCCCAGTCCACGTAGAATCGGAATGTCTCTTTCTCCAGCGTGTGCATGAGGCTGGAGCGCGCGGCGGCGCGGGTGTCGGCGGGCGGGGTGAGCAGGGCGGCGTGCTGTTCCTCCGGCGAAATGATCCACGGTTCCGGCGTGCGCGCGAGCGGCCAGGCGAGGTTGCGTGCGGGGTCAACGGCGTGGAACTCCAAGTCCTGAGCGCGCAGCCACGGGTCGGTCCACGGGAGGTTTTCCGCCGCGAGGAACTGCGTGTAGAGCCAGCGCTTCGTCACCCAGTCCACGGTGCCGACGAGGTTCTCGACGTTCGTTTCCAGGTCGGTCAGCACGCCGTTCCAGATGGCAAGCAGCGCGTCCGTCTCCGCGTCGCGTCCTCGAAATTCCTTCTCAGCGGCGACGTAAAACCAGCGCAGCACCGCAAGTGCCGGGGCTTGACGCCCGTCCGCGAGCGGCACCAGCCACGGGCCGTCGGGCTGGTGCGAGAGCGTGCGGAAGGCATATACGGCGTCGGCCAGAGCGACCTGCGGCAGCTTGTCGATCTCCAGCAAATCCAGCACGAGCGACGCGGTGCCGCACTTGAGCGCGAGCGTGGCGGGCAGCACGCTGGTGTCGCCGTGCAGCAGGTGCAGGCGGCGGAAGCGTTGCGGATCGGCGAGCGGTTCGTCGCGCGTGTTGATGATGGCGCGGTTGAACTGCACCCACTCGAAGAGGTCGTTGTTGATGTAGTCCGCGCGCTGGCTGATTTGGAAATCGCTCTCGTCGGTGAGCTTGATGATGTCGCCGCGCGATTCCGCGCCCTGTGACGCCCGCACGCGGCCCGCGCCGGTGTAGAGAACGCGAAGCGTGAGGAAGGCGAGGAGCGACTGGACGTTTCCCTCGTTGAACGGCGCGCCCCGGCGGACGAGGTAGTTCTCGTGGCAGCCGAAGGTCGCGCCCGAGTAGTAGTCCACGTTGTTCCGCACGAAGCCGACGCGCTCGCTGAGGCCGAGGTCGTGCGTGGCGGCGGTGAGCATGGCATCGCCGGCGCGGTCGAAGCGGAGCAGGTCGCGAAGGGAAAGGCACTCGGGCGTGCAGATTTCGAGATGGCCCATGTCCACGTAGCAGCGGCCGCCGTTGAAGAGGAAGCCGCCGTTGCCCGCCGGCTCGTCCCAATCGCGCTGGTGCATGTCCGCGAGGCCGAAGCGGTTCTTCTCGAACATCCAGTTGCGCACGCGCGCGACGGCGGCGGGCGGCCCGGCGGGGTCGCTGCTCAGGCACCCGTATTCCGTTTCAAGGCCGACGATGCGGTTCATGGCGGCGGAGGAATTGAGTTCTCCCTCTCCCTTTGCGGAGCAAGGGGAGAGGGCCGGGGTGAGGGGTTGCGTGCGGCGGCGTTGGTGGCGTGCGATGAAAGAAACACGGCGAAGCCGTGCCAGCCATTAGCCGGGGGTTGAGCGCCAGCGATACCCCCGGAGAAGGGGGAATAGGGCGACGCACCCCGGAGGGGTGCCAGCGACCGTCGCGTGGAATCAGCGCCGCGTCTGGCACCTCTCCGGGGTGCGGCCGTTTCGTTCGCAGTCACCGGGGGTGTCGTCGCTGCGCTCCTCAACCCCCGGCTAATGGCTGGCAGCCCTCCGGGCTGCGGCAACCAGTCCGTGCTCAAGCAGGCGCATTCCGTTTCCAGGCCGACAATGCGGTTCATAATCAAAGGCCCTGGACCTCATCTGGTGACAGGTCTGAGGAGGTTCCGTTTTCGATCAATGTTATGATAAGGTTCTCGCCTTCATACGGCGGATAAGAGGCTCCCAGTTCTTTGTTGAGTCTGCTGCCAACAGTGACCAAAGAACGGCTCCAACCTTTACGTGCAGCTCTCCAAATCCACATGTGCAAGCTTCCTGCTATGCACACAAACTCACGAAATTCACGATGCTTCCAACGTAATGACCGGTTAAATGATGTCGGAACTGTCCAGTGTTCTAGCGGGATGCCATCTCTGTCGAGGAGTGTTCGGATAGACTTAAGCAACTGTTCATCGCTCTCTCCACGCTCTCTCTCAATGAAAGTCATTACGAGGCAAAATCGTTGAACGGTTGGACAGGTTCAAATCTTGCGTTGCGAGCCGAGTGCCGCGCCAGCCACCCCGCCTCCACCGTCTTCCCGCTCACCGCCTTCTTCCACCCCTCGCGCCGCTCCGCCTCCGCTGGCAGCTTGTCCGTGAACGACTTGTTCTCCGTCAGCACCCACCAGGCTTGCAGCAGCAGGTCGGCGACGGCGGCGCGGTCGGCCTGGCCGGCGAGGGCGGCGGTGAGCCAGACCTTCGCGGCGGCTTCGGCTTCCGGCGTGTTCGCGGCGACGGCGAGGCCGCCGGTCTGGAGTTGAAACGCGCCGTCGAAGTGCAGGTTCGCGAGGAGGTCCTGGCCCGGGTCGTTGCCCAGCTCGACGATGAGCAGCTCGACGAGCGTCGGCGCGGTGAAGAGTTGCTCGAAGTTCTGCTTGAGCTGCGGGCTGAGGCCGAAGCTCACGAGGCGGCGCAGGCTCACGTCCTCCGGCGCGCGGGTGAAGGCTTCGAGATGCGCTGCGTCAATCGCGGCCTGCCGGACCTTCTCGATGTCCGCCGGGTGGCCGAGGCCCGCGAGCGCGAGGCGGTCGTGCAGTTCGAAGACCTTCGAGCGGCCCGCGCCCACGCCCAGCAGCAGGATGCCATCGGGCAGGCTGGCGGCGAAGACGGGCGAGCCGCCCCGGAGCTGTTCGCGGACGTATTCGCGGCGGTTCGCGACCGCCTCCAGCCAACGATAGGGTTCCTCGGTCATGCGCGTTTGGTTTTGCCGGGACGGTAGCAGCGGGGCAGGGGAATCGCCATGAAAACCCTCTGTGGGAGACGACGTGAGGAGTCTCACTTCAAACGCGGAGCGCGGAAGCCGGAACGCGGAACAAAGTCAGAGACTCCTCACGTCGTCTCCTACGCGAGGACTTTGAACTTTGAACTTTGAACTTTGAACCCAGTCCTTAGCCTCGCGGCACATGTCGCAGATGCTCAAGTCCTCCGGCGCGATGGGCGCGGCCACGCTCGCTTCGCGCGTGCTGGGCATGGTGCGCGAGATGGCTTACGCGCGTTTCATGGGCGACGGCTGGGTGGCGGGTGCGTTCACGCTGGCCTTCACGATTCCGAACCTCTTCCGCCGCCTGCTGGGCGAGGGTGCGCTCACCGCGGCGTTCATCCCCATCTTCAAGGAGAAGGAACGCAACGCGGCTCCCGACGAGATGTGGCGCGCGGCCAATGCGGTGATGTCGGCGGTGCTCGTCTTCTCCGCCGTGGTCATCGCGCTGGTGCTCGCCGGCCTGTCCGTCGCGCTGGCGGCGGCGCAGTTCGACGCCAAGACGCGGCTGATGCTGGAGCTGCTGCGCGTGATGTTTCCCTACATGGTGCTGGTCTGCCTCGCGGCGGTGTTCATGGGCGTGCTCAACGCACGCGGGCACTTCTTCATCCCGGCGCTGGGCGCGGCGCTGCTCAACGTGGTGATGATCGCCAGCGTGTTCCTCGCCGCGCCGAAGTTTGGCGCAAAGCTGGACGACCAAATCTTCGCGCTCGCGTTCGGCGTGCTGGTGGCGGGCGTGGCGCAGGCGGCGTTTCAACTGCCGTCGCTCAAGCGCGAGGGCTGGCGGCTCGCGTGGGTGACGCCGTGGGGCAACGACACCGTGCGCGCGGTCGTGACGAAGATGGGGCCGGCCATCATCGGCGTGGCGGCGTTCCAGCTCAACGTGACGCTCGTGCAGCTCGTGTCGTTCTGGGTGGACCCGGTCATCGTCGCATCGTTCAGCTACGCGGTGCGGCTGATGGAGCTGCCGCAAGGCGTCTTCGGCATTTCGCTCGCGACGTATCTGCTCACGAGCCTCTCCGGGCTGGCGGCGGAAAAGAAACTGCCCGAATTCCGCGCGACGCTGGGGCAGGGGCTGTCGTATCTCGTCGTCATCAACAGCCTCGCCGCCGTGCTCCTCTTGTTTCTTGCGGAACCCATCGTGCGGCTGCTGTTCGAGCGCGGGGCGTTCGGCCCGGAGTCCACGCAGCGCGCGGCGCTCGCGTTGCAATGCCTCGCGCCGGGACTCGTGGCGTTCTCGATGGTGAACATCCTCGCGCGCGCCTTCTACGCACTGGGCGACACGCACACGCCGATGAAGGTCAGCGTCTTCTGCCTCGGCGTGAACCTGCTGCTCTCGGTGCTGTTCATCAGCGATCTGCGCCAGGCGGGTCTCGGCCTGGCGAACACAATCACCTCCTGCCTGAACGTCTGGCTGCTGCTGCGTGCGTTGCGCAAGAAGCTCGGCGTGCTGGAGTTGGCGGAGGTGACGCGAAGTCTCAAGCCGGTCCTCGCGGCGTCCATCGTGGTGAGCTTCCTGGCCTGGCCCGGCTATAACGCGTGGGACACGCAGTTCGGTCACGCCACGCTGACTGCGCGGCTGGGAGCGGTCTTCGTGCCCGCCGTCATCACCAGCCTGCTCTATTGGGCCGTGCTGTGGGCGGACAAGCTGCCGGCGGCGGTGGAAGTGAGCGCATTGATTCAAAAGAAGCTGCGGCGCCCGCGTGAGTGAATCGTTTGCGATGCTTGCTTGGTGTCCACGCTTCAGCGTGTCCGCCCGCCGGGCACGCTGAAGCGTGGACACCGAACAAGTCGCTCGCGCGGTTGCCTTGCCGTCCGGCTTCGGTTAAACCCCTTCGCACGTGAAGAAACTCGCGGACAACATCCGGCGCGTCGGGCTGGTGGCCAATGTGGAGAAAAGCTCCTGTGCAGCAGTGGTGCGCGAGGCCGCCCGGCTTGTTCGTGCCAGCGGACGCGAGCCGGTCGCCGATGCGGCCACCGCGCGCCTCGCGAATCTCAGGACCGCCACCGCCGCCGATGCCGCCGCCGTGGCGCGGGAGACGGACCTGCTGCTCGTCTTCGGCGGTGATGGCACGATGCTCCGCGCCGCGCGCGACACGGCGGAGGCGGGCACGCCGTTGCTGGGGGTGAACCTCGGCGGCCTGGGTTTCCTCACCGCGATTTCCGCCGGCCAGTTTGCAAAGGAGCTGCGGGCCGTCTGGCTGGGCAAGTTCACCATCGAGACCCGTCCGCTCATCGAAGTGAGCGGCGCGCTGCGTGGAAAGCTGCTGTCTTATCCGGCGCTCAACGACTTCGTGGTGAGCCGTGGCTCGGGCTCGCGGCTCATCGATCTGGAGGTCACCGTGGATGGCGAGGAACTGACGCGCTATCGCTGCGACGGCCTCATCGTCAGTTCACCGACCGGTTCGACGGCCTATTCGCTGGCGGCGGGCGGGGCGATCGTGAGCCCGAGCGCGGAGGTCTTTACAATCACCCCGATCTGCCCGCACACGCTTTCGAACCGGTCCGTCGTCGTAAGTCTGAACTCCGCCATCGGCATCCGCAGCTTGAGCGGGCGCATTGAGACACTGCTCTCCGCCGACGGCGAGGTGGTCACGCCACTGGGGGCGGAGGAGACGGTGCTGATCCGGCGCAGCGCGCGTTCGGTGCGGCTGCTGCATCTCGGGGGCAATTCCTTTTTCAAGACGCTCCGGCAGAAATTGAACTGGAGCGGGTCCAACGTGTGAAAAGAGTTTTCAGTTTCCGGTTTTCAGTATTCAGTCTGGCGCGGTCCGCGCGATCAGCAGCATTCACTCGCTGCTTGTTGGTGGCTGACCGCTGAAACTCAACACATGGTCCGACTCAAAGACATCGCCTATCGCGCCGGGTGTTCGGTGATGACTGTTTCCAAGGCTCTTCGCGATGCGAAGGACATATCCGTCGCCACAAAGGCGCGCATCCAGCAGCTTGCCGAGGAGATGGGATACGTCCCGGATGCCGCCGCCGCCGGTCTGCGCACGCGCAGCACGCGCCTGCTGGGCCTGGTCATCTCCACCCTCACGAACCCCATTTTCGCGCGCATGGTCATGGCGATCGAGGAGTGGGCCTACCAGCACGGCTACGCGGTGCTGCTGATGCATTCGCACAACGACCCGCAGCGCGAGGAGCAGTGCATCCGCCGGCTGCTGTCACGCCGGGTGGACGGACTGTTCATCTCGCCCGCGCCGCGCATGGAGACCAGCTCGGTGTTTTACGACGAGCTGCAACGCAGCGGCCAGCCGGTGGTCATCCTGGGTTCCCGCGGGAAATTTTGCGCCGGCTTCCCGTGCGTGGAGAGCGATGACGTGACCGCCTCGGCGAACGTCACGCGTCACCTGCTGGAACTCGGCCACCGGCGCATCGCGTTCTTCGCCGGGCCGCAGATGGCCCCGTGGGCGCAGGACCGTCTGGCCGGCTACAAGAAGGCGCTCCGCGAAGCGCGCGTGGACGTCGAAGACCGGCTGATTTTTCAGGCCGGCGCGACGATTGAGGAAGGCGAGAAGACGGCGGTGCAGTTTCTCAGCGAGGGCACAGAGGCGACGGCCATACAGGCTGTGAACGACCTCGTTGCCATCGGTGCAGGATCTCTTCTCCTCCAGCAGGGTCAGAAGATTCCCCAGGACATTTCCCTGGCAGGTTTTGGCAATGTGCTGGTGAGCGAACATTTCCGGGTGCCGCTCACCACGATCCGCCAGCCCAAGTTCCGTCTCGGCGTCGCGGCGATGGAAGTCATGCTGGCACGGCTCCGGCAGGAAAAGGCGGAATCCAAGCGGTTGTCTGCCGACCTCATCATCCGCCAGAGCACTGCGGCACCGGCGAAGAAATAGCCCCGGATATTTTCGCGGGAAAACGGACGCCTCACCAGGAGCAGCTGCGCATCGGACAGATCCAGACAGGACAAGACATGAAAATTTTGATCGTAGATGATGACCCGTTTTGCCGGCGGATGCTCAAAACCATCATCGCCTCCGAGCCTGACCAGCACCAGATCACCGAAGCTGTTGACGGCAACGAGGCCTGGTCCCTGCTCAACAACACATCGCGTTACTTCGATGTCGTTTTTCTGGATGTCTCGATGCCCCCGCCAGACGGACTGAAATTGCTCGGGCTCATCCGTGAGTCGCCGCTGCTGCGTTCGGTGCGGGTCGTCATGTGCACGGCGGCGAGTGACAAGGTGACCGTGGAAAACGTCATCCAGCTCGGCGCGCGCCACTTCGTCGTCAAGCCGGCGACCCCTCCGCTGATTCAGAACAAGCTGAAACAGCTCCAGGCCGAGATCGCGGAGGAAGCCCCGGAGTCAGCGAAGTTCAGCAGCTTCAGGCCAGCCTGAGAGGCTGTGTCGGGCGGGATCGGTTTTGTCCGCGTAAGGCGGCGTTACCCAAGCTTCTTCCACGCGGCGACGAACATTCCGCCTCCTCCGGTTTCCTGGGGCCAGAGGCTGTGCCGTGGCTGGGGGGGCTTGTGCGTCTGGAACGGATCCGAGGCCGGCAGTGGCGTGAACTCCGGGTGCGCGCTTTGGAAGGCCGCTGCAACTTCCTCCGTCTCCGCCCGTGAGAGGGTGCAGACGGAGTAAACGAGTTTGCCGCCGGGCTTCACCGAGGGCGCAACATGGTTGAGGAGCTGGGTTTGCACCGCTGCCAGTTCGCGCACGTCCTCGGGCGATGCAGTCCAGCGTGCGTGCGGGTTGCGCTGCCAGGTGCCGATGCCGGTGCATGGCGCGTCCAGAAGGACGCCGTCGAAGCGCGTCTTGGTCGGGAGCTTCGCACCACCGTCCCAGAGCGCGGCACGGTAGTTGAAGCATTTTGCGCGGGCGGTGCGGAGCTTCAATTTCTTGATCCGCCACTCGGCCCGGTCGCTGGCCCAGATCATTCCCTTGCCCTGCATCAGGGCGGAGAGATGCAGCGTCTTGCCACCTTCGCCGGCGCACGCGTCCCACCACGTCTCGCCGGGTTTGGCGGCGCAGATGAGCCCGACCGCTTGTGAGGCCACGTCCTGAATCTCAAACTCACCGGCATGAAACTCGGGACGGCGGAACATGTCCTCTTCTCCCTCGTAGGCGAGTGCGTCGGGCAGCGGGCAGGTGCGGGTGTGTCCGATCACCTGGGCCAGGGCGCGGGCACCGCCGGGCCTCACGCGGAGCCAGAGCGGCGGCTCGGCCTGGATGGTGCGCAGCCACGCGGCGGTGACGGGCACCAGGTCGTTCACCCACGGCGGCAGCGTGCGGGCGAGCAGGTCCGCGTCGCGGAAGGACCGCGGGTTCATGGCGAACTCGGCGGTCATTTCCATCGCGCTGCGGATCTGGGAATCGAGCTTGAGCGAGGCGTCAATCCAGCCGCGCCAGCGAAAGAACGCGAACACGGCCTGGCTTGTTTGCGCGGCCTCCTCGTTCGACAGCCCCCCGGCGGCTCGCAGTTGCTGGCGCAGCAAGGCGTCGGCGGGGCGCTCGCGCGAGGATTGCTCGACGATGGCAGTCGCGAGCTTCAGCCAGCGCATCGGGTCGCGCGGCGGGAGCGATGGGTCTTCGCCTTCGCGTAAGTCCTCCGGGCTGGCTCGGCGGTTGCGCGGCGGGCGGTAGCGAGGTGAAAGGCGTGATTCCGGCACGGCGTCACGTAACACGAGCGGAGTGATGCGGCAAGCGCAGTGTCGGTGGAGCGCCGGTTCCGACCCGGCGCGTTGAATAGACGCGGACTGGTTCACGCCGGGTCGGAGACCGGCGCTCCGAAGCCCGCCCAGAAACTGCTTGCGTGTTTTGTCGGGCGGGTGTTTCTCCCGGCAAAGCGTTGCCATGAAAACGACCTTGCCGCCGAATCCCTTCAAACAGGCCCTCCGCGCCGGGCGTCCGCAGATCGGCCTGTGGAGCAGCCTGTGCAGCAGCCTCACCATGGAAGTCATCGCGGGCGCGGGCTTCGACTGGCTGCTGGTGGACACCGAGCACGCGCCGAACGAGCTGCCAGCGGTCTTCAGCCACTTGCAGGCGTGCGTCGGCGGCACCGCCTCGCCCGTCGTGCGCGTGGCATGGAACGACGCGGTTCTCTTCAAGCGCTTCCTCGACATCGGCGCCCAGAATTTTCTCGTGCCCTGGGTGCAGAATGCGGACGAGGCGCGCGCTGCCGTGCGGGCGACGCGCTACCCGCCGCAGGGAATGCGCGGTGTCGCGGTCACGCACCGCGCGAACCAGTGGGGCAGGGTGACGGACTACTATCAGTGCGCAAACGAAGAGGTCTGCGTGCTGGTGCAGCTGGAAACGCGCGCGGCGCTCAGCCAGATCGAAGCCATCGGCGCGGTGGACGGCGTGGACGGGCTCTTCATCGGGCCGAGCGATCTCGCGGCGGACATGGGGCATCTCGGCAACAACCGGCATCCCGACGTGAAGGCGCTGATCGAGGCGGCACTGCCGCGCATCCTCAAGACGGGCAAGGCCGCCGGCATTCTCGCGCCGGTGGAGGAGGATGCGAAGCACTGGCTCAGGCTGGGCTTCACCTTTGTCGCTGTGGGTTCGGATCTGGGAATTCTCGCGCGCGGCAGCGAGGCGCTGGCGGCGAAGTTCAAACAGTGAGGAGATGTCTGCGGGTGCCGGGAGCGCGGCATTCATGCCGCAGAAGGATTCCCATGGACTGGGGCGTTCGAACGACACAGTGCAGACGCATCTTTCTGCGGCGTGAACGCCGCGCTCCGGGCAGGGGATGAGCCCCGTGTTCACCGGAGCCGGTAATCGGCTTGTGAAACAATGTCTCCGTCCTAGCATCCCGTCGTGCAGCCGCTCATT
>JBAYGL010000117.1:0-12042 GCA_041666725.1 Limisphaerales bacterium | reverse complement strand
GTCGAGCGCGGCGTGCGCTTCGTCACGCTGTTGCACGCGTCTTGGGACCATCACAGCAACATCAACCAGGAACTCCCCTTCTGCGCCGGCATGGCGGACCAGCCCATCGCCGCGCTGGTGCGGGACTTGAAGCAGCGCGGGATGCTGGACGACACGATGGTCATCTGGGCCAGCGAGTTTGGCCGCACGCCGCTCGGCGAAAATCGCGGCGGCTCCGCTAACGTCACGGGTCGCGACCACCACCCGTTCGCGTTCTCCATGTGGCTCGCCGGCGGCGGCATCAAGGGCGGCCAGGTCATCGGCGAGACCGACGAGATCGGCTGGGGCATCGTGCGCGACCCGGTGCGCGTGCCCGACCTGCACGCCACGATTCTCAAGCAGTTCGGCTTCGACCACGATCGGCTTACCTACCGCTTCCAAGGCCTCGATTTCAGGCTCACCGGCTTCGAGGGGGCGAAGGTCGTCGGCAAGATGCTGGCTTGAAGCGCCGACCGGGAGGGCCAGCTTGCGACCCCAAACTCGGCGGTCACAGACCACCGCTACAGGGTGGGCCTAACGTCTCCGTTTGCGCGCGCCGAAGAAGTAGCCGCCGCCGATGCGCGCCATCTGCACCTTGCGCTCGTGGGGCTTGGCCGCGCCGGGCTTGTCCGCCTCGAAGAGCGCGGTGTAGCGGTAGTTGAAGCCTTCGAGCTTCTCGCGGGGGATCTGCTTGCCGATGTAGCGCTCGATGGAGAAGACGTGCATCGCGTCTTCAGCGACCATGATCGTGAAGGCATCACCGGTGTTCTCGGCGCGCCCCGTGCGGCCGATGCGATGGACATAATCCTCCGGGTGCTGCGGCACGTCGTAGTTGATGACGTGGCTGACCTTCGCGATGTCGAGGCCGCGCGCCGCGATGTCGGTGGCGACCAGCACCTCGTATTTGCCCTTGCGGAACCCCTCGAGCGCCTGCTCGCGCTCGGCCTGCGTGCGGTTCGAGTGGAGGATGGCGACGGCGTGGTTCGCGGCCTTGAGCGTGTGCGCGACGCGGTCGGCCCCGTGCTTGGTGCGACAGAAGATGATGACGGAGTCGTAGTTGACGCGCTTGAGCAGCTCCAGCAGCAGGTCGGTCTTCTGCGTGTCGCTGACCTGGTAGATGACGTGCTTGACGGTCTCGGCGGGCGAGCGGCGCGCGCCGATTTCAATCGTCTCCGGGTTCTTCATAGCCCAGGTAATGAGCGTCTCAATCGCAGGCGGGATCGTGGCCGAGAAGAGCATGGACTGGCGCTCGTTCGGGCACTTCTGGAGGATGCGCTTCACGTCGGGGAGGAAACCCATGTCCAGCATCCGGTCGGCCTCGTCGAGCACGAGATGTTCAATCTGGCCGAGGTTGCAGTTGCCCTGCTCCATGTGGTCGAGCAAACGCCCGGGCGTGGCGACGATGACGTCCACACCAGTCTTGAGCGCGTCGAGCTGCTTCTGATAGCCCACGCCGCCGTAGATGACGGCGACGGTGAGGTCCGTGAAGCGCGCGTAATCGCGGAAGGCCGTCTCCACCTGCGAGGCCAGCTCGCGCGTCGGCTCCAGGATGATGGCGCGGGTGGCGCGCTTGTGGGTTTGGAGGCGCGTGAGGATGGGCAGGGCGAAGGCGGCGGTCTTGCCGGTGCCCGTCTGCGCGCTGCCGATGATGTCGCGCCCCTCGAGCACGAGCGGGATGGCGCGGAGCTGGATGGGCGTCGGCTCCGTGTAACCCATCGCCTTCACGCCTTCGAGCACATGTTGGGAAAGTCCAAGCTTGCTAAATGCCATGCGCGGCAGTGTGCCGCACTGCCGGGGAGAAGGGAAGCTGGCAATATGACGGGGCAACACGACATGGGGGCAACGCCGGAGAACTTGCGTCGTTTGGGAATGATTTTCCGGGCCACTTGCCGCTTGTCTCGCCCCGGCTTTTCGCGTCTAAACGGCGCGTGCAAGACTGGCTCACGGCAATTCTCCTCGGCGGCGTCGAGGGCGTCACGGAGTTCCTCCCCATTTCCTCCACCGGCCACCTGTTGCTGGCGGAGCACTGGCTCAAGCTGGCGGAGACGAGCTTTCTCCGATCGGAGATCTT
The DNA here is from genome assembly GCA_041666725.1 of Limisphaerales bacterium. Classification (GTDB taxonomy): domain Bacteria; phylum Verrucomicrobiota; class Verrucomicrobiia; order Limisphaerales; family SXTU01; genus SXTU01. Next base: position 9,953 of record JBAYGL010000117.1, on the reverse strand, counting down.
CAACGTGGGCATCCAGTCCGGTGCGGTCATCGCGGTCATCGCGGTCTTTTCCGAACGCGTGAAGCAGTTTGGCACCCGCTTCTCGGAGCCGGCCACGCGCGACTACCTGCTCAAGCTCGGCGCGGCCTTCCTGCTCACCGCCGTCGGCGGCCTGGCGATGAAGAAGGCCGGCCTCAAGCTGCCCAAGGAGGTCGCGCCCATCGCGTGGGCCACCCTCATCGGCGGCGTGATGTTCCTCGGGGTGGAGCGCTGGCTGAAGGGCAGGCCGGTGACGACCGGGGTGACCTGGAACATCGCCATCGCCATCGGAGTTGGCCAGCTCGTGGCCGCGGCATTTCCCGGCGCGTCCCGTTCCGGCACGACGATCCTTGCCGCGCTGGCGCTGGGCCTGGGCCGGCCAGCGGCGACGGAGTTTTCCTTCCTGCTCGGCGTGCCGACGCTGCTGGCAGCCGGGGCCTACGAGGGTTTCAAGGCGTTGAAGGGTGCCGACGCGGTGCCGGTGGACTGGCTGGCGCTGGGCATCGGCACGCTCATGTCGGGCATCACGGCGTTTCTCGCGGTGAAGTGGCTGTTGCGCTACGTCCAGACGCACACGTTCAACGCGTTCGGCTGGTATCGCATTGTGACTGGCGGCGTGATTTTGCTCCTTGGGAAGTGAGCTGTGCCTCTGCACAGCCAACGAAGTGCCGCCGACCGCATGGAGCACTCCTCCGGCCGCCGCTTGTCCGCTGCGGTGAACATCAGGCGAAATTCAGCCACCTGACAGCAGGTGGACAAGCGGGCCGGAAGGGTGGTCGCGTCCAGATTCGGAAATGACCGTGACCGGACGCTTCGGTTAGAGCTGCACGGTCAGGTTGTAGGAGCGGATTTCTTTGATCGTGTCGCGCTGCGACTGAATGATCAGCCGGTTGCCAACTTTCACGGCCGTGGCCTTGGGCTTGTTGGGCGAGCCGGCAACCCGGGGGGCCAGCGGGTGGTGGGTGACGACCCGCGTCTTGCCCGAGGGGGTGGGCCTCTCGATGCGGGCGATGGTGACGCTGTCAGCCTTTACCGAGCACGCGCTCTTGCCGCCGGCGACGAGCACCTCGCCCGCGTCCATCGCGCCTCCCTCCTTGGCGGGGCGGGCGACTCCGTTTTTGTCCTTGATGGTCATTGTTCCAACAAGGCCGACAATGGTAACTGGATAGTCTTTGATCATAAATGTGTTGGTTTAAGCGGATGGAAGATCAGCCACGCAATATGACAACTTGGGGGCCCGGTAGGTTGATGTAGTAATCATACTGGTTGGTCTGAGTGTTGTAATACTCGTCCACGCTCGAGGCTTCCTCCCAGTTGAACGTGGTGTCCACCGGATCGGTTCCATCCATTGTGGCGATCCAGTTGTCACTGTTGTCCACGTTCACCAGCGTGGCGCTGGCGCTGGCGGCGGACTGAATCCCGTCCCCGCTGTAAATGGCCCCGTTGGTGCCCACGTCCCGCGGTGAAGCGGGGGGGGAAGAATCCCGGGTAACAACCATCTGGTTGCTATTGCCCGGATTGACGACGCTTGTGAGCTTCATCGCTGGCATGGTTTGTCTCCTGTTTTTGTTTTCCTGTGCGGGTCTGGCGGCACTTCGCTTGCCGGCCCTGCCGGGCTGGTGGAACAAGCTGAGTTCCCCTGACGCTTCCCCCCGAACGACCTCACCCGGAAGCACGTGCATTCCAGAAACAGCTCGGCGTTCAAAAAAGGGGAATTGGCTTCTACCGGCATCTCATTCCTCTCCCGTTCGTGAATCAAGTGAAATCCAACGGCAGAAACTTTCAAGTCCACCGTGCCGGGACAGTTGCTTCCGCAGTCCGCCTCCCGACACGCGTTGAAAACCCGGGTTAGCCGGCTTCCGTTGTGCGGAGGACGTCCGGTGCTTCCGAACCCTCCTTCCACCGGAGTTCAAACATCTTCACCGGTGCCGTCATGCCCTTGAGATAGACCTCTGAAAGGCTGATGCAGCGCGTCGCAACGGTGCTGTCATATCGTGCCGCAGCATTGAGGGTGTGTGCGGTCAGGACGATCTGCCCGCCCCGCGCCAGACCCTCGACGCGGCTGGCGACGTTCACCACATGGCCGAAGGCCGTGTAGCTGGACAGGTGGTTCTCCGAGCCCATGAAGCCGACCGTGGCCAGGCCGCTGTTCAAACCCACGCCCAGCCGCAGCACCGGCAGCAACGAGCGGGGTGCCTGGCGTCGCGCCTCGCCCTGCCGGTTTTCCCGCTCGCGCAGTTCGTTTTCGGCCGCATGTTCCCGGTTGATGCGCTCGATGCTCTGCTGGACGGCGACGGCGCACTTGAGCGCCTGCGCGCCGTGGTTCGGGTCCGCCACGGGTGCGCCCCAGAAGGCCATGACGCAGTCCCCCATGTATTTGTCCAGCGTGCCATCGGTGGCCTTGATCTCGTCAACCACGGCGGTGAGATAGCGGTTCACGCTGCTCATGGCGGTGCGGGCCGCCTCGTCGGCAAATGCGCGGGCGGCTTCCGGCGGGAGCTCCAGCGCGCGCGCCGCAGCCTCGGCGCGTCCCTGCGCCTCCTCCGCGAAATGCGTGAAGCCGCGCAGGTCCGCGAAGAACACCGTGATCTCCGTCCGGTGCGTCTCCGGCATGGGGGACTCCTGCGCCAGGAGGGTGTCGATGACCTTGGGCGACACCACGCGCTGGAGCATCCGCTCCACATGGCGCCGCTCCGTGTTTTCCGCAGTGCGGCAGACGGTCATCACCAGGTGCGTGGTGAGCAGCGCGCCAAAGACCGGCAACGCCACCGGCAGGAGAATGCGGTGGGCCACGAACATCCAGACCGCGATGGCCACGTAGGCGGCCGCGCATGCCACCACCGCCACCGATGCCCACAAGGTGCGCAAGCGCCACCCCAGGGCGGTGGCCAGCGCCGTCAGGGCAAGGGCGATCTTCAGCCCGGTCTCCGGTGAGACCGCCCGGATGAAGCGGCCCGTCAGCAGCGAGTTGGCCACGTTGAGATGTGCTAGAAACATGTCTTGACCCAGCCCCAGCGCTGTCGCACCACGATCGTGGATGCTCATTCCAGAATTTGCCGCTCCCACCACCATCAGCTTGTTCCGCATGTCCAGATCGTTCGTCTGCCTGCCGGTGGTTCGTTGGAGCGCACTGCGAAGCACGTCGCGAAACGGCACAATCCGGACGCGCTGGTCGGACTGCGGATGTGCGGGATGAGCCGACCAGTCGAGGTATATCTCGTAATTCGGCGTCAACGGCACCTCCCGCACCACGCCCCCCTCGCCTCGCAACACCAGCCGTCCGGGAGATACTTCCGCATTCTGCAGATCCAGGCCCAGTTGCCGCGCCGCCATGACGAAACCCAGGCACCAGATGCGGCCCCCGTTCATAGTTCCACTAAACACCGGTATTCGCCGAAACACGTTGTCCTCGTCGGGGTGGCCGATGGCGTGGCCCAGTGCGTAAGCGTTGGTCGCAAGTTCCGGGATTGGTTGCTGGAAGCTGCCAACGGCACTCCCCAGAATCACGCCTCCGTGGGAGCGCATCTGCTCGGCGAAGAATGCCGTTCCAATCACCTTGTTGGTGGAGCCTGGAAAAATGAACGGACGCGTCTCGTCCATCCCACTGAAAACCATGTCAAATCCCACCGTAGCCACGCCTTGCGCCTTCAGCTCGGCGATGAAGAGGCCGTAGTAAAAATGGCTGAACGGCCAGCGTGGACGCGCGGCCGAAAATCCTCGATTCATCCAGTCCAAGTCGTGCTCATTAATCCCCACCGCGACCAGATTGGAGACGGCGTTTGGTGCAGGCCAGGCCTGGGCCACACGCGTCCGCCAGTCCTCTGTCAGCCGCTCGATCCGCTGAAACGGTGAAGGCGATTTCGCCGCGCCGGCATCCCGCTCTTGCACCCAGTTGAGAAAGGTGCAAACCGCCAGGGCGACAAGGAGCGGATAAACCTTGGAAAGTCGGCGTTTCACCTCGGGTCAGCGAAACGAAACGGCGGCCTGAATTCAAGGCATTTCACCCCGGGCCGCCGTTGAAATTCGCCCGCGCGACGCGCAGGGCATTCCCGCCGAGAATTTTCCGGATGGTCGCGTCGCCGTGGCCGCGCTGCACCATTCCGACGGTGAAGAGCGGCCAGTTCGTCCACGCGAGGCTCTGTTCCGCGTGCGGCTTGGGGCGGTAATCATCAGCGGGCCAGAGATGTTCCCAGCGCGGGCTGGCGGCGGAGACGGGCGAGCTGCCGTCCTTGCGCCTCGGGACTTTGGCGCGCTCGGCCTCCTCGTTGCGCGAGGTGTAGGAAATGTCCGGGCCGATGGCCACATGGTCCGCGCCAAACTTTTTCACCGCGTAGTCAATGTGGTCGAGGAACGCGCCGATGTCGCCGTTCGCCCCGAGGAAGCGCGGGATGCAGCAGATGCCAATCAGCCCGCCGGTGTCGCAGATGGCCTTCACCGTCTCGTCGGGCTTGCCGCGGAAATGCTTGTAGAGGCCGGCACAGGTCGTGTGGCTCGCGACCATTGGTTTCTTCGAGGCCTTCGCCGCTTCGAGGCTCGTGCGCCAGCCGGAGTGCGCCACGTCCACGATGACGCCGAGGCGGTTCATCTCAGCGACGACCGCGTGGCCGAAGTCCGAGAGGCCGCCGTCGTTCGGCTCGCCCGCGCCGTCGCCGATCTGGTTCCGGCGGTTGTAAGTCAGGTGCATCATGCGCACGCCCAGCTCCTGAAAGATGCGGATGAGCCGCAGCTCGTCGCGCACGCTCTCCCACTGCTGGCGCAGCGGCACGCCGTTCGTGGTGAAGTAAAGACACTGCTTGCCTGCCTTCTTCGCGGCGACGATGTCGTCGGGCTTGGCGGCCTTGAAGCAATCCTCGCGCGCGAGGTCCGTGGCGTAGGTGAAGCGAGCGAGGCGCTTGATGAGCCGCAACGGGTCGCTGCCCTCCTCGCCGGTGTTCTGGAAGATGCACGTCACACCGGCGGCGCGGAAGGCTTCGAGATATTCCTTCCGCTCGCCCGCGTCCGTGGCCCAGCGCGTCATGCTCATCTCCTCGCGCAGGTCGGCCAGCTCCGGCTCCGTCGCACCGTCGGCGGCGAACTCGGCGAACCTCGCGCCGTCCAGCGCCGCGCGCGGGGCGAAGCCGTAGCTTTCGAAGACAAGCGACTCGGTGTGCAGCTTGAAACCGTGGTCGAGGTCGCGCTGGCTGGGCTTGAGCACGGACAGCGCGACCTCGCGGGCCTTCTGGATGCGCTCGTTCGGCGGCGAGAGCGGCGAAGCCGGCGACGCGGCGCGGGCGCGGGGCGCGAAGATTCCGCCGCCCAGCCCGAGAAGGGGAAGCGTGGCGGTCGAGCGGAGAAAGCCGCGGCGGGACTGTGTGGTGGTCATGCGTGGAGGTTTCTGCGAAGCACGCAACGGGTCAAGCCCGCGGGCGGTGTCCTGATTTGGGTTTGGAGCGCGGATCGCGCCGCCTACCACAACTCTTTTGAAGCGAGCCGGGCACCCTCGGCGAGGTTCTGGAACTTGGCCCACACGATGGAGGGATGAATCTCCTGTTCGATGGCCGCGAACGATGCGAAGCCGCAGTCCGCGCCGCCGATGACATTTTCACGACCGACGACTTGGGCGAAGCGGACGAGGCGCTGGGCGATAAGTTCCGGGTGTTCGACGAGCGGCGTGGAGTGCGAGATGACGCCCGGCACGAGAATTTTCCCCTCGGGCACCTTCACGCGTTTCCACACCGTCCACTCGTGCTCGTGACGCGGGTTGGCGGCCTCGAAGAGATACGCGCCGGCATTGACCTTGAGCATGATGTCCACGATGTCGCCGAGGCTCATCTCGTGGACGCGCGGGCCGATGTTGATGCCGTAGCAGGTGTGGAAGCGCACGCGGTCGGCCGGAATGCCCTTGAGCGCGTGGTTCAACGCGGCGACGCGCAGCTCGGCCCACCTGCGGCAGTCGGCCACGGTGAGGTCGGGCCGGCTGATGTAGTAGGTGAGCAGGCGCGGGTCGTCGATTTGCAGGACGATCCCGGCGTCCACGATGGCCTGGTATTCCTGATGCATCGCGTCGGCGATGGCGTAGAGGTAGGCCTCGTCGGACGGGTAGAAGTGATTCGGCTGCTGGCCCTCGACATCGGAGGGCGAGACGGCGGTCATGAAAACCTCGGTCGCGTTTGATGCTGCGGCAGCGGCCTTCACATTCGCGATGTCGCGCTGCAGCGCCGTGTGGCCGCAGTAGGAAACGGGCCCGGTGCAAACGAGCTTCACCGGTTTCGCCACGAGGCCCTCGCGCGCCTTGCGGTGCGCGTCGTAAAACTCCGGGAAGGCCAGCGTCTCCCGCGACTCCACCCAGAGGTCCTCGCCCTGTTTGTCGCTCGGGCTGAAGCCGGTCAACCGCTCCGCGATGTAGGTGAGAAAACTGGATTTGCTCTGCTCGCCGTCGTTGACGATGTCGATGCCGAGCTTCTTCTGCCGATCGACGATGGCCGACACGGCGCCGCGCACGGAGGACTCGAAGGTCTGGGGGTCGAAGGCCTCGCGCCGTTCCTTCGCCCACAGGAGGTCGAGGACGTTGCGCGGCCGCGCGAGGCTGCCGACGTGCGTGGTGAGGATGCGGTCCGTGCTGCGTTTCATGGAGTGGCTCCGGTTATTTTTTTGGGATGCGGTTCAACGTGTAGTAGGCCTGCGGGTGATCGAGCTTCGCGCCGCCGGCGGAGCGCAGGCCGTCGGCGTGCAGCTCGTGGACGAACAGCTCGCGCAGCCCCCCGGCCCTGAGGCGCACGCTGCGGCCGTCCTTGCCGACGGTCGCGCCCGTGATCTTCACCGGCAGCGTCTCGATCTCGTCGCTGCCGTAGGCGTGGGAGTAGAGATAGGTGTAGCTGCTCATCGAGTAGGACGCGGGATTGCCGGCGGACTTCGCGTCCACGGGCTGGGTGAAGGTGAGTTCGAAACCGTCGGGGCGCGCGCGCATTTCGTGAATGGCGAACGGCGTCGTGCCGTTCCACTTCACGCGCTGCAGGCCGTAGGACTTCGTGCCGAGCGAGGTCCAGCCGCGGCTGGTCATGCCGCACATCAGGCTGCCATCCGGGGCGAATTGAAGGCGCACCAGGCCCGACGCAAAGCCGGCGAGGAACGGAAACGCCGCGCCCTGGTATTCGCCGTCCACCTTTTCCATGAACACGCGGCTGACCTTCGCATCGGTGAATTCCGCCACGAACATCTGGCCGTCGAACGGGCCGAACTTCCCGCCGGCATTGCACACATCGAGGTCGGTTCCGCTGCGGCCCATCTTGGTGTAGGGAAGCCAGACGGCGGGCGGGCGCATCTGCGGCACCACGCGCACGGCCTCGGGATACGGCACCTTGTCGGGAAGGCTGGCCGGCAGTTTCAACGGCGAGCCGGGCAGGTCCTGCGAGCCGATGCCCTCCTGGTTCAGGAAGAACACGCCCCGGCGCATGTGATAAATCGGCGTGGCGGGAACCCACGTGCCCTGCTGGTCCACGCAGAACATGTCGCCCGCGAGGTTCGCCCCGAGCCCGCACGGTGAACGCATGCCGGCGACCATCGGTTGAAAATCCCCGTTTGCCGTCACGATGCCGCCCCAGCCGCGCCAGCCGATCTTGTTGTTGCTGCGGTCGTTCTCCTTCTCGCCCATGTCCACGTTGAGCGCGACCCAGAGATTGCCGGCTCCGTCGCGCTTCGGGCCGTAGGTGTAGCCGTGATACGCGCCGGAGACATTCCATCCGCGCGCGGCGGTGAGATATTCGTCCGCCACGCCGTCGCCATCCGTGTCACGCAGGCGGGTCACCTCGGTGCGCTGGGCGACGAGCAGGCTGTTGCCGTCGCGCAACACCCCGAGCGGTTCGTGCAAGCCCGAGGCGAAGAGTTTGTAAGTGACCTTGTCCGGCGAACCGGTGAGCGCGCCGTCAATCAGCCACACCTCGCCCTTGCGGACGGCCACGGCGAGCTTGCCATCGGCGGTCCAGTCCATGCCGCCGACTTCGAGCGCGATGCCCTCGCCGGGCTTCCATTCCGTGCTGCGCGATGCCGACGGCGAGTTGGCGGTGAGGATGTTGAGGATCTCGTAGGCGGAATCGGCCGCGACGACGCGCGTGGCCACGAGCCCGGCGATGGCGAGCAGTTTGAGTTTCATTTCCACTGGTAGGTGAAGCTGCGTTTGCCGGGCGCGCTGCCGGAATCTTCCGTGACGGTCACGCCGTCGGGATGCGCAACGGCGGGTGATTTGTGCGACGAGGCGTCCCAGGAAAGCGTGCGGCGCATTCCATTTTGGACCGCCTCGAAGCGCTCCTCCACGCGCACGCCGTCGGTGGTGTGGAGAAAGACCGGCACGCGTTTCGCATCGAGACGGTAGCCTTCGAAGCGGACCTTCGGGTCGCCCGGCGATGCCTCGGGCCATTTCACCACCGACCCGCCGAGCGGCTTCTCGAACGGCGCGAACCGCGCGAACCACGTCGAGTAGGCGTCGAAGAAGCGGCCCTTCCACGCAAGCGCGGGCCGCGCGTGCCGGCCGTCGTAGGCGAGATGCACGCCGGCGGGGAAGCCGACGAGGATCGTGTGCGTGCCGACGCCTTCCATGAACGTGCGCTGCACGATCGGATGCTCCGTCGGGATGAGTTCGAACTGGCCCGCACTCGTGGCGGGGAAACCCTCCGGTTCACCCTTGCCGCTCCTGGCGAATGCGTAGATGGCGGCCATCTGCTTCGCAGTGTCGCCGCCGAGAATCTCGGTGTTCGCCGCCTTGCCCTCGGGCCAGAACGACGGCATGAGCGTGCCCGGGCGATACGCCGCGGGATTGACCAGATACTCCTGCAACCAGCCCGGCTGAACCCGTTGCGCAAGCGTGCTCAGGTCGAACCCCTGGATGCCGAGCGAGGGGCGCGCGCCCCAGCGGTGGCAGGTGATGCAGCTCAACCCGCCCGCCGCGCCGAGCAACTTTCTCCCGGCCTCGACGTCGCCCTTGGGCAGGGGCTTCTCCGGCTTCACGTCCACCTTCGCGAGCAGCCCGGCCAGATTTGTCGTCGCGTAAAGGGGCATCTGCGTTTTCAGATACGGACGCACCCGCGCCTCGCCGGTGAGCACTTTTGCGAGCCACGCGGGCTGCAACTTGCGGCCCACGCCCGTGAGCGGCGGGGGGTAGCGGCCCGTGTCGCCGAGGTTGTGGTCGCCGTGGAAGTAGGCCTTGCGCGCGCTGTCGGGTCCGCCCCGTCCATCGCGGTCGTGGCAGGCGGTGCAGTTCAGGGCCTCCAATGTGAGCGTCGCAACCTGCGACGGCGTGGCCGGTTGATTGCGCTGCGCGAGGAACAGTTTCAGCGCGGTCTGCTGCGCTCCGGAGAGTTCGTAGCGCGGCACGCCGGGCGCGGGCGATTTGTCGAGGCAGCCGCCTGTCGTCTTGTTCAATGCCACGGTTTGTGACGCCACGTCCTTCGGCAGTTCGTGACACGCCGCGCAACGTGCCGCCGCCACGAGGCCGCGACCGCTCTCGGCGAGCTTCGCGTCTGCCTTGAAAACCTTCAGCTTCGCCGCGCCTTCACCGTAGCTGCCCTCGAACTTGAAGAGGTAACCCGCGAGGTCGCCGACATCTTCATCGCCCAGCGCGAAGCGCGGCATGCGCGCATCGGGCCGGACCTTCGACGGGTCGCGCAGGAAATCGGCGAGCGAACCCAGCGCGTATTTCTCCGTGAAGTTGGGATGCGCCACCGGGCGGTGCGTGAACTCGGCGGCAGCGGGCCTGCCATCGGGCGGTTGAAAGGCCTGGTCCGGAGCGTGGCAGGCGACGCAGCCGATGGTGTGGAAAAGTTCCCTGCCACGCTCGGCGTTCACGATGCGGACGGTTCTGGACCGGGCCGCGGTTTTCGGCTTCAGCGAGCCGAGGTAATGAACCACCGCGTCAACTGCAGCGGCATCACCGGCCGGCAGCAGGCGGGGCATCGTGGTGCCGG